>CALKWL010000189.1 GCA_938004235.1 uncultured Gammaproteobacteria bacterium | reverse complement strand
CCACCGAGATCTACACTCTTTCCCTACACGACGCTCTTCCGATCTGGCGTGAGTAGCGATTGAGCCACTGGCCGTAGGGTTGGCGGCTTTTCAGCATGGCATCCACGTCGTCGGGCATCAACAGCTCGCCGCTGGAGGTGTCCACGGCGATCACCTGGCCTGGTTTGACGCGGCCCTTGCGCAACACGTCTTCAGGCGCGTAGTCCCACACGCCGATTTCCGAAGCCAAGGTGATGTGTCGATCCTTGGTGACGACCCAGCGCGCCGGGCGCAGACCGTTGCGATCCATGCCGCAGGCGACGAAACGCCCATCGGTCATCACCATGCCCGCCGGGCCGTCCCAAGGCTCCATGTGCATGGAGTGGTAGGCGTAAAAGGCACGCAGGTCGGCGTCCATGTGTTCGACATTTTGCCAGGCGGGCGGCACCATTAAGCGCATGGCGCGCAACATTTCAATGCCGCCGGCAATCAGGGCTTCGAGCATGTTGTCCATGCTCATGGAGTCGGAGCCGCTTTCGGTAACGAGCGGGCGGACATCCTCCATATTGGGGATCAGCGGGGTTTCCAGGGTGTAGGCGCGCGCGCGCGCCCAGTTGCGGTTGGCATGGATGGTGTTGATTTCGCCGTTATGCGCGAGGTAGCGGAAGGGCTGCGCCAGGCGCCATTCAGGAAAGGTGTTGGTGGAAAAGCGTTGGTGGAATACGCATTGCGAGCTGGCCAGGCGCTCGTCCTGCAAATCGAGGTAAAAACGCGGAAGGTCGGCGGGCATCATCAAGCCCTTGTACGACAGCACCTGGCTGGACAGGCTCGGGATGTAGAACACGCGATCCTGTTCCAGCTGCTTTTCGGTGCGGCGGCGGGCGATATACAGCTTGGTATCAAACAGACGTGCGTCCATGCCTTCCGGGGCGTTGATGAAGGCATGTTCGATGACGGGGAGTTTGGCGAAGGACTGGCTGCCCAGCTGGCTCGGATCGGTAGGCAAAACGCGCCAGCCGACGAATGCCAGACCCTGAGCGCGGATTTCATGCTCAAGCACGGTGCGTGCATGCGCAGCCAGCGCCTCATCCTGGTTCATGAACACCACACCGACCGCATAGAGCTCGTTGAGAGCGAAGCCAAGCTGTTCGGCTTCCGCTCGCATGAATTCGTCGGGTTTTTTCAGCAGCAGGCCGCAACCGTCACCCGACTTCCCATCCGCTGAAATCCCGCCCCGGTGGGTCATGCGCGCCAGCGATTCAATGGCTGTTTTCACGAGCCAATGGCTGGGTTTGTCATCCATCTGTGCAATCAGACCAAAGCCGCAGTTGTCGCGCTCAAAGGAGGGGGAGTACAGGCCGTGGGTGGCGTTTTCGGGCAGCATGTTCATGGCGGTGACGTATCGGTTCGTGGATAGGGCCTTGGGGAAGCGCCGAAACGTATCAGGGCTTCCGTGGGATGAGGCGGCGTGAGGCATTGACTTAGATTATCGGAGCGTCGTAGACGCCCCGAGGCATGACGCAGTTTTTGTGCGCTCCAAGCTGAGCGTCGAACGGGCGTCTGGCATTTTTAGATCAGGTTCGCAGCACATCCGCGCACACAATGCACCCACAAAAAGGGGCAGGCATTTTAGCGCCCAAGCAACGCTGGAACAAGACGAAAAAGTCAACGCACCAAGAAACCGCAGAATTCGCATACGAGATTATTGCAGCATGACCTTGCGAATATCTGCAACCTGACGCGGATAGGGTTTTACTTCACGCACGCCGCCGGGCAGTTTGTCTTGTGCTTCCAATGCAGCCTCGCGGGTCGGGTAGAGCCCACAGGTCAGGCTGTAAAGGACTTTGTCGCCGCGTTTTTGGCGGAAGGTTTGGCAGTCTTTCAGTCCATGCGTTTTAACGTAGGTATCCACAGCCTTGGCTGAGCCAAGGCTGATGATCTGCAATACGAAGCGCTGTGAATTTTGAGCAGTAAAGCGATCACCTGAGGCCTGAGGCGCTGATTTCGTGTCAGGTTTGCTCTCGGGCTTGGCTTCACGTTTGGCTGCTTCAGCGACGGGTTTACGCTCAGTCGCTGGGCTCGATGTTGTCGTTGTCGGCGTTACAGCCGTGGCGGCATAAACGCTGGGTTGTGTGGGTGATGGCGTAGATATTGGCGCCGAGCTCACGCTGGGAGCAGGAGCAGGAGCAGGAGCAGGAGCAGGAGCAGGAGCAGGAGCAGGAGCAGGAGCAG
>CALKWL010000188.1 GCA_938004235.1 uncultured Gammaproteobacteria bacterium | reverse complement strand
GCTCAACATCGGTGTGCAGGTCTATGTGCAGATTGATCCGGAGGTCGGATACATGGTTCTTAGATCGCCGTGGTACCAGTTGGCCGGGGCGCTGGTCTATTGGATCTACGCAGGGACCGTGCTGGCGCTTGGGGTGGCGTTGGCGGGACGGCGGGCGGCGGATTGTTGAGCTACGCTGATCGGCAGCCCGGATACAACGCAGCAACCGGGGAAAAGCATCGCTTTTTTCGATTGCACGGATTATGATTTCGTCATTTTTAACACACCTCCATTTCCATGCAAAGACCATCATTCCAAAGCGCCTGGGCAAGCTTCATGGCAGTCCGCCTCTCCGTCAAGGCAGTCGGAAAGAAGATCGGAGGCCGGGTCCAGGAAAACATCGAACTGCCCGTAGGCGGATTCGAAAACGCCTGCCCAATCCGGATGAGCTATGTTCTTAACAAGACTGGTTTTCCCATCCCCAAGAGCAGCCGTTACGCCACCGTGAGCGGTGGCGACCGGATGCAATACATCTACCGGGTGCGCGACATGATGCGCTACCTCGAAGACAGCTTCGGCGCCCCAGATAAGAACGCCTCCGCACCGACACCGGATGACTTCAAGCACATGCAGGGCATCGTGGTCATCAAAGGCCACGGCTGGGGCAATGCAAGCGGGCATGTGACCTTGTGGGATGGCACACTATGCGCTGATAGCTGCCACCTGCTCGGCGATCCCGACAACGGCAGCTTCGTGCCCGAATCGGGCGCCCTCTGGGTACTTCCATGAAACACGCCGCCATCGTGCTCGCCGCCCTCGCCGTCCCCGCCTGCGCCACCGACACCTCGTCGGAAGCCATGCCCCAAACAGCCCGCTATTCGCAACGGGAACTGCTCAAGAACTGGGCCCTGAGCGCCTGCCTGGCGACAATCGCCAAGAGCCCGGCGGACCGCGACGACGCCAACGCCACCGCCAGCGCCTACCTCGAATTCGGCGACCAGCCCATCGAGGCCTACCAGGCACTTGGCAAGCTGGTGGAACGCTACGCGGGACGCACGTACTCGGGGTCCATTGCGTCGGAATTCAACACGATGAAATGCATCGACCTCTACCACAGCGACGCGCTTGGGAGCTTGGTCGAGACGTGGGTGAAACAGGCGCCGTAGCCCGGCCGAGTGAAGCGACGCCGGGGTCAGCCTCGCCAGCCGGGCACGTTGCCCCCGGCGTCGGGCCTGCGGCCCTCGGCCGGGCTACATTTGCTCGGATAAGGTCACGCCTTGAAGGACACATTCGGCGGATTACGCGTGCTGCGCCATCCTCGCAAGTTTGCGGCGCATGAAAAACAACCGCATGCTCGACCACACCCCATAGACGGCGGCGCAAATGATGACCATGCGCCAGTTCCTTGTTCCTGCGGAACCAAAAAGCAGCGGCGCCGCGAGATATAACGGAATCAACCCGGCAAACAGAAAAGCCCCATGCACTGCATCCGGTCCGTGGTAGCGCCTATTCGCGACATCATAGAGGGCGACCAGCGACTGCCAGTCACCCTCGCGCGCCAGTGCAGCGACATAGTCTTCGCCGGTTCGCAACTGCACCTCCCCATCGACACTCAGCCCGAGCGCCCGCTGCCCCGCTGCTTCGAACGAGAACAGCGTGGTCACTCGACGAGACGCCCCCCACCCGGCACTGCTGTGGCAGATATCGAATACCCGGTCGAATCGAACACACTCGTAGTGCACGCGCAAGCACTCTAAAAGGATGGATTTGAGTCTGACCACACGCAATGCGTACGCCATGACATTCGCAACTGTTGCACATTCTGCCCGCAGCATGCCAGCGCCGTAACCGGGCCGAGCGCAACGACGCCGGGGTCAGCTTCTCCAGCCGGGCACGTTTTCCCCGGCGTCGGGTCTGCGACGGGCGCATTCGGCGGATTGCGCTTCGCTACTCCACCCTCCGAGTTACGTGGGCTCCGCAATCGACTGCAAAGCGGGCCAGATCGCGTTCAAGCACAAGGTTCCTTACTGAATCGCCACCCTCTTCATACTCGGTTGTATCAACACCGTAGATAAATAGGCGGTTTCCATCACCACGGAGTCCCTGCTTGCATACAGCTCGCCCGTCGTCTGCTGGCGTGTCACATGCAAACGACTGAACCGCGACCGTCTGGACCGGTACACACTCAACCGATGCGACTCCGCACATCACGGCCTCTGACTGACCTGAATAGTTCCGGAGCTCCACGTCTCGATGGCGAATCAATGCCCACACGGACCAGCTTTCGTCGAGATGCTTTGCACTTCGTTGCGCCGCTTCCCATTCTTGATAGCCGTCCACGGAGACCCCCGGAATAAACCCATCGAACGGAACGTCGCTAGTCAGCGTAAACACTTCGCATCGACGAAAGTCGACCAAGACATACTCCGTCCATCCTGCAAACGCGCTTTGTTGAAACGCTGCGAACAGAGTCATCGCAACGTATCGCCACCATCCTTTTGAGCGTGAGTTGGTGAGCCCCATTAGTGCGCCTCATCCCAATTCGCCCCATCCCCCACTTCCGCCACCAGCGGCACCGACAGCTTGGCCACGCCGGCCATCAGCTTCGGCAGTTGCTCGCGCACCGTTGCCAGCTCCTCGTCCGGCACTTCCAGCACCAGTTCGTCGTGCACCTGCAGAATCAACTTTGAGGCGAGCTGTTCTTTCTTGAGCCACGCCGAGACGGCGATCATGGCCTTTTTGATGAGATCGGCGGCGGTGCCTTGCATGGGGGCGTTGATGGCGGCGCGCTCGGCGCCCTGGCGGCGGCCGGCCTGGCTGGCGTGGATGTCGGGGAGGTGGAGGCGGC
>CALKWL010000187.1 GCA_938004235.1 uncultured Gammaproteobacteria bacterium | reverse complement strand
GGCGACCACCGAGCTCTACACTCTTTCCCTACACGACGCTCTTCCGATCTGCACGCTGCCCAAAGGCATGTCATTCAGGCGTTGGCCAAAACGTTTCAGGCAGGCCAGGGCGCGCTCTTCCGCGGCGGGTTTGAGGGCGCCGTCCTCGCCCAGACCATCCCCCAGGCGCACCATTTCCTTGAGGCGGTCGAGAATAATCGGCTGACCATCCTGAATACGCATGATGACCATGTGAAAACTGTTGGAGCCCAAGTCGATGGCGGCAAGATCATAGCTTTGGAGAGGCATTCAGTCCGTATCCTGGGGTTATAAGGGAAACTCTGAATGAATCCATCCGTGGATTCATTCAGACTCGCACGCCCAGTACACGCCCGGGCTAACTCGCGCATTTCAATGACTTACGTCATTGATGCGTCGGGGCATCCATGCCCCGCCAAGGAAGCTCTGATTGAATCAGAGCTTCCTTAGGTTGGCGGATTATAAGCATTTCACCCGATGGGCTGGTGGATTAAGCCGAGGGGGGTTGCCTAGCAGTCTGTCGGGCTTGAGGCGATCTGGCTGCAAAAGCTTGCGGAATCCATCCCTGGATTCCGCCCAGCGGGTGATGCTTCGCATCCTAACGCCGCTCTAGGCGGCGTTGTTCGGGCCGATCCATATTTCGCCGATTTTTTTAGCCAATAGTCCCCGCTATTGCCGAAAAAATCGTCAAAATTTGTTCTCGGTCGGCGACTTTTTCGCTTCAGCCGCTCCAGTCCGACAGACTAGAACCTGTTCAACGTCTTGCTGAGCGTAAGGCCGCCTAATGGAAAATCCGGGTTAGCCCAGGGCGCGTAGAACGCGGGGAGGGAGAAGAGCTAGCAGTTCGCCGCCGCCGGTGCGTAAGTCGGCAAGATGCAGAATGGCGATGCCGCCTTTTTTCAGGGGCAGGCTGCCGCACTCGGTGTCGCCGAGTGCCAGCAGAGCCAATAGGCCTGAAAGATGCGGCTCATGTCCGACCAGGGCGATGCGCTGATCTTTTTCGGAAAGATGTTGCGCCAGCCATTCCAGGGTGCTTTCCGGCGGGTCTTCTGGGCGCAGGGTGGGGATGGTTCGCAGCGGAAGCTCAAGATAGGCCTCGCGCATCAGCTCAGCTGTTTGCTGAGCGCGGGTCAGCGGGCTGACAAAAACATGATCCGGTGTCTCCAGAATACGACGAAGACCGCGAAAGGCGCGAC
This sequence comes from uncultured Gammaproteobacteria bacterium, assembly GCA_938004235.1. GTDB lineage: Bacteria > Pseudomonadota > Gammaproteobacteria > Halothiobacillales > Halothiobacillaceae > Thiofaba. The sequence continues at coordinate 2,307 of CALKWL010000187.1, read as the reverse complement.
GCATCCGCTTGATGCCCTCTTCGGTCAAGGGGCGTTCATCGTCGCTGCGCCCGCTTTCAGCGTACCACTCGGCGGCATCCCCAGCCTGGCCGTGACGAATTAGAATAAGTTCCATGCTACAGAGCCTCCTGGTTGCGTTGGTACTGGCGCAGCTCGGCGGCGGCGAGCGCCGTTTGGGTCGCGTCGGTGGAGAAAATCAGTTTTCCGGCAATGTCTTCAAGTCCGGCCTTGCGCAAATGGCGATAGATGCCCGGGTGCATTCCGCTCAGAACCACGCCGACGCCCTGGGCGTTAAGATGCTGGAAGGCTGTTTCAAGCGCATGAATGCCGCTCATGTCGATGGTGGGAACATGGGTGAAGTCGAGAATCAGCACGCTTTTCTGATCGTGCTCACGTATGGCAACCTCCAGCGTGAGAATGGCGCGCTCTGCCGCGCCGAAAAACAGCGGGCCATGAAATTCATAAAACAGTGCCCATTCGGGAAGTTTGAACGGCATGGCCTCGTCGTCCGTACGGCGTTCTACGGCGGTCAGACTAGCCATCTGGTGCATGAATACGAAGGCCGCCAATACCATGCCAACGCCCACGGCAGCCACCATGTCGACAAAAATGGTCAAACCGAAGCATGCCAGGAGAATGGCGACATCGGCGCGCGGCGCCACGCGCAGGGTGCGCACAAAATGTGGTGCTTCGCTCAAGCCCCAGGCGACGATCAGCAGCATGGCCGCCAGCGTGGCCATGGGAACATGTGCCAGCAGCGGGGCAAAAATCACCAGCGCCAACAGCACCACCAAGGCATTGAATACGGCGGCGAGCGGCGAGCGCGCGCCGGAGCGCACATTGGCGGCGGTCCGCGCAATCGCGGCGGTCGCGGTAATCCCGCCGAAAAAGGGAACGACCAGGTTGCCGATGCCCTGGCCGACCAGTTCGGCATCCGGGTCGTGGCGCGTGTGCGTCATGCCGTCGGCGACCACGGCACAGAGCAGGGATTCGATCGCGCCGAGCATGGCCAGGGTCAGTGCGGGCATGAGTAAATCGCGCAGCAGCGTCCACGAAAACCCAATGGCTTCGCCTTGGGCGTTGGGCATTTCCCAGGGCAAAACAAAGGGGGGCAGGAATGGAGGGATGCCGCTGCCCGTCTGACCGTGCATCGCCCAGTGGAAGTTGTCGCCGACGGTGACCGGGTTAAAGCCGGGCAGCGCCAGATGCAGTCCAAACGCCAACATGCTCATCAGGATCAGTGCAGCGAGGTAACGCGGCAGCGGGGTTTGCAGGCGATCCCAAGTAAGTAACAGTCCAAGAGTAAGGACGCCGATGAGCGCATCCGGCCAGTGCGCGCTGGGCAGCGAGGCCAGCAGCACTTCGAGGCGTTCGATGAAGTGTGCCGGCATCTGCTCCGGGGTTTGCAGGCCGAGCAAATCCTTGATCTGCAAGAAGGCGATCACCACGCCGATGCCGGTGGTAAAGCCAAGGATGACTGGATAGGGAATGTAGCGAATCAACTGCCCCAGGCGCAGCAGCCCCATGCCGATCAGGATCATGCCGGTCAGCATGGTCGCCATGAGCAGGCCGCCCAGACCGTAGTTATGCACAATTGGAATGAGCAGCACGATAAAGGCGGCGGTGGGGCCGGAAACATTAAAGCGTGAACCGCCGGTGAGGGCGATCAGCGCCCCCGCAATCAGTGCGGTGTACAGGCCATGTTGCGGGGGCACGTCGATTGCAATCGCCAGCGCCATGGCCAGAGGAATGGCCAACATGCCGACGGTCATCCCCGCCATAAGATCAGCGATTAGATCCTTTTGGCTGTAATTGCGCAGACTGATGCGCAGGGCTGTCGCCAGGGGAAAGAGCGTGTGTTGCGTCGCCTTGGCGTGAGCGTTTTTCACCGAGCTGTTCATCATGCGTTGATGCCGGGGACAGGCCAGTATTTTTTGAAACTGGCTTCAGGCAGCGACCAGACTTTTTGATGCAGGTTGTGCATGGCGTCCAGGTCATTGAGCAGCTCGGCGCGCTCTGCCTGGGTCAACTCGGCGGGGCCTTCGTGCAAGGCCTTGTCCTGCATCCATGCCCGACGCAGGCGCACGCTTTCCGGCTGGCTGTGTCGCGGGCGCAGGAAGGCGGTGTGGATGGCGTTGGCCATCGGTTCAACCACGGCAAGCACAAAGGGATCGACGTCTCCCAGAGCCTCTCGCTCTTTGGCGTAAAGCTCCAAGCCTTTATGGTATTCGGCCAGTTCGTCAGGCAGGCGGATTTCTTCCGAGATCGGAAGAGCGTCGTGTAGGGAAAGAGTGTAGATCTCGGTGG
>CALKWL010000186.1 GCA_938004235.1 uncultured Gammaproteobacteria bacterium | reverse complement strand
CGAACTGGCTATGGCGGGGTATAACATGCCGCGCTTTGAACCGTTCGACACGAAGGAAGCGAGGTGCTTGACGTGGAACGGCAAGCATCCCAAATTGAAAGAAATGGCGTTCGCGCTAGGCTTCGAGTATGACGAGAGACAAGCGCACTCAGCAAAGTATGATACACACCTTTTGATGAAATGTTTCTTTGAGGGCGTAGATCGCGGAATTTTCAAGATAGGGCAGCAGGAGAAAGCGGCATGAAAAGATCACATGACGCAAAAAGATATGGCGTCGCCGAGTCAACCATTTCTCGCATCATAAATAACAAACGTTGGGAGGCGGCATGAAGCAATTGAAAGGGTTGATGTTCGGTAAGAATGCGAATTGGCTGGAGTCGGTTGGAATGGGGTTAATGGGTTGGATTTATCTGCCGGTGATCCTTTGGAATATCAGCTTCACGCTGGTGCGGGATTTCGTGATTGGCGTTTCGGTTTTTGTTATGATGGTAGTGAAGGTGGCGGGTGCGTTGCTATTCTTCCTGCTCTTCTTGCCGCTGATGGGATTTGCTGGTTTCGCTACGTACTCCGAGGCGATGTACCAGAGACGAATGGAGTCGGCCTCCAAAAAAGGCTGATTGTCCGCCAAGCAAGGTTGCTTTGCCTTGCGTTTCCTATACTTCGGGGCTCTTTTTGAGCCCCATTTTTTTTGCTCCAAGGTCAGTCAGCGGTAACCTGCAAAAAGCGCTTGAGCCCCCATAGGGCTGATTCCATAATGCACTCATGGAACGGAGCGAAGGAGACTCGTTATGCAATCAAAGTCGGTATCTGATGACACGATGGCGCTGCATCCTGATTCGGTTCCATCCGAGGCGATTGAGTTAAAGCGCTTGAAGCGCCAAACGAATCAATCCAAACTACAGTCAGCGCTGAGTGAGCGCAAAGGTAAATTGCAGGAGGTGCAATATGGAACAAGTTGTTGAGAACAACCTCATCAAGACTCCGGACAGCCAATTGGATGCTGAACTGGCAGAAATGCTCGCGGAAATCGAGGGCGAAGAGCTTTCCGAGGACGGTGTAGAGGAAATCCTGGCGTCGTCGGACGAGGACATCGAAGCCGCAGTCGCGGAAGTCGAGATGGCGGAAGCGAAAGCGCAGGTGTACGAGGAACAGGAAGCCGAGGAAGAGAAGCCGGCAATCGCGACTCGCGACCCGTCCACTCCGAAGCAGAAGGTCGTCAAGACTTCCACGAAGGTCAACACAACCGGGATGAAGACTTCCGAAGCCATCCAAGCTGTGCTTGGTACTGACTGGAAGAGCTTCATGGCACTGGACCTGGGCGATTTGGATGACAACGGCGAAGTCAAGCAGGAGGTCGTGGACTACCGTCTGAAGGAATTCGACGGGCTCGCAAAGAAGCAGGGCGCGAAAGCCGTCAACGTCTTCAAGTGGGTTGCAAAGGGTGTGCGACTGGAAGCCTACGTCGATCAGGCGATGAAGACACTGATCGCGGATGGCGAAATGTCGTCCGACGGGCTGCGCAAGAAATATCTCGCTCATCCGTACAGCGCAGGCACTGCGAACTCGCAGACCAGTCAGATCATGAACGTTCTGCCTGCACTGGGCGTAGCGCATCGCAGCGCACGCGGTCTGCTGACGCTGAACCCGGCAAGCACGCTGGTTCAGCACTACAAAACCGTAAACAACATCAGCTGAGAGGATAGGGCGCAAGGACGCGCCCTCACTATGAAGTACACAACTATCGCCATTGCTCTGTTCGCGGGGTCCAGTCTCGCGGACACTACTCCGTGGACAAACCAAGCTCTGAATCCGAGTATGAGCCGAGATCGAGGCTTTCCCGTGATCTACGATCTGCTAGGGAAGCTAGACGTTCCGGCGTGTGCGAAATGGCAGCTGGCTGCGAAGATCGATCAGGGCGCATCGCGCCCGCTAATGGTTGCCAATGAAGCTATCTTCACCCCGGACGACGAGTACGACACGAAAATGGCAATGACGTTCCGGACGGCCGGGGTTGACTACGTGACCAATGTTCACACTCATGTCTACGAGCCTTTCGTTGGTGAAGCGTACTCAGTCACTTGTGACGGAACAACGGTGCATATTGGATACATGCCTCGCTGTCAGAACCTGGCGCGACTTAACTGGATTGGAACGTATCGCGGCGACAGGCTTCACCCTGAATACCCAGTTGGCCCATACAAGAGTGTCGAGCGCAAGACGGGGCAGGTTCCAGAGCCGAAGACGCTTCCGTTGCTTGCAGTGGGATTTCTGTGGCTACGACGATTTCTCCGTTGACTGACCAAATAAGTCAGTGCATACTTATACTACAGGAAACAACAGGAGGTGAAGCATGAGCGCATTCGTTTGCAACCCAGAACACATCGGACAGCTGGCTTCTTATCTGAAGCGGGAGTCGCGTGATCGATTCGGATCAGCCGAGGATATCGCTGAAACGATGGCCCGCGAGAACGTTCGTTCGGTCAACTATCGCTATCAGGAAGATGATTCGGCAAAGAGCTTTCTTGGTATGGACGTGGAAGCGTACGTCGCTGAGTGCCGCAAGGAAGCGCGATTCGCTGTCGAGCCGCTGCTGAAGGCTGTGGACATCTACAAGATGGCGCAGTGTCTGGACTATCAGTCCTGCGAAACCTCGGACTACAACCAGTCCGAGACGCGCAAGATGGTCGAGTGGATTCAGTCGTATGCCATCTACAACATCCCCGATTACGACAAAGCAGTATGGGAGTTCCATCGATGAAAATGTACCGATTCATTGCAGATGGCTGTCTGCGCGTGTCCAAGATTGCCGCCGATCTTGCTGCAGCAACAAAGGCACTCATGCGTGACCTATCGACCGACGATCTGAAGTTCGTCGCAGAGGATGATGTCCCGCATTACGAGGCGAAGCGCGCAACACACGCCATCGAAGTTGATCCACTTCCGGAACGCCGCAAGCAGCGTACGCCAAAGAGCAAAGCTGGCAACGCTGCGGAGTCTGTCGCGAAGACCTTGTATCACGATGTTGGGGAGGACGTTGTATGAAGGTAGAAGAGCGGTTTACCGACGACGAGATTTGCATCGCAACGGACATGTGCGACATGTTTCAGGTGTCGTGCGATGTCAGTGACGACGGCGAACATCTGGAAATCGATGGCGGTGGTATTTCGATCTATAAGTACAGCGAGTCGCACGAGGAAGGGACGCTGAGCGGTTCGGCAACTTATATACGGACTCTCTTCGTGGTGTTCTACGATTACATTGAGCACAACTACCCGCACGAGCCTAACTGGTCGGACGCGCAGAAGCACAGCGAACACCAGTTCCTGCTTGACGCCATCAAGAGCGCCATCCTGCTGGAACACGAGTGGGAGCTGAACAACTACATCGAAAGCCAGATCGATTACGACGGCATCTTCGGTGGTCGAGACGAAGCGCTGTAAAGCGATTGCCGCGACGATCTAGCGAACTGCTAGTCGGATATAGCTAAAGCTAGATCGTCGCCCCCCGCGCACTACAGAGCGCGACAGCACACGGCAGGAGGACATTATGAGCGTCAAGGAAAGCACAGCTCGGATTTTGCGAGCGATTGGTCTGATTCTTATTGGTCAGACAATCGGCTCAACACTGACTTATCTGGCGTGGCAACAGTCAGATGAGGTTTTTCTCACAGCCGTTCAGGAGCAAGTAGATGAGCTATGTACGGGGTTTTCGGGTAGGGGATCAAGTCCAAAGGGCCACATTCGGATGGGGTCCGAGCGGGACGATCATTGGTTTTGAGCGAAGGGATCGCGGCGACTGCCAGGTTCGCTGGTTTAGTGGCCGGGTGACCACCGAGTATCTTTCTTTTCTGGTCAGGAGGTGACTATGTACAAGGTCAAACATCTGCATTTGAGTACCGAGCATACGCTTGTTGCATCTATTCAGGACGGCGACCTGGTGTTGTCGTACGCGACTATCATTGATGATGCCTATTCAGAGAAGCGTGGCATCCAGGTTGAGCGCACCGAAGTCGAAGAGCTTCGCATTCCAGCTGTGGCTCTGCCAGACGTGATCAACCTCTTGAGCGATCTTGAGGTGGAAAACAGTTTGTGCGCGGCACTCAGTCACGGATGACTTGTTGCACCGCAGCGCACAGCGCAAACTAGCAACATGACAAACACAGCGGAGACGGTTATGAGTAAGACGAAGGGCGCAAAGGCGGCGGTCTACAAGGTCGAATTCAAAATGAAAGTGGTTGGTGCGAAGAAGGGTAAAGGTTCGTACAAGCGCAAGCCGCGCAACAAAGAGGTATTTACATGATTACCGAGAAGGAGCTGAAGGCGCTGATGAATGATCACGACGCACTTCAAGATGAGGTGCGCGATCTGAGTGTGGAAATCAGCTATCTGCAGCGGGAAATCGAACGCCGGGATGAGCGTATCGCTCAGTTGGAATCGGTCATGCTGATCGCTGGCGAGAATGCTCACATGGGAGACTTTGGGTGACCGCTGACGAGCAGATCAAGAGCGACCCGATGGTTCGCGTTATGGTGGATTGGCTGCGGACCATCGACAACGATGTGAAGCGTCTCCACCTGCGTCGAGCAACGATTGCCGGCGAACTCGATAAGCGAGTGGCTGAGATTAAAGCACAACAGTACACACAGACCCAGGAGGCTTCATCATGAGTGGATGGCAGGGATATCTGACCTGCAAAGAATGCGATGCGGAGCATGACTTCAAAACTCACGCCTATTCGGATGGCGTATGTCCGTACTGTGGACACACGGGGTATTAAGCGTTGGACCCGCACTGCGCTCGGTGGCGATTCTGGGGAGGGCAAGGGTTATGGGATTTCTTGGTGGGCACAGAGCGGTGGCGAATTTATAAGTTTGGGCCATTTTCGTATTGGGACAACAGTGACTGAAATGCCGTACGC
>CALKWL010000185.1 GCA_938004235.1 uncultured Gammaproteobacteria bacterium | reverse complement strand
GACATCGACGTGCTAGAGAAAAAGGTCAAAGAGCTAAAAGACAGACTAAAGGAGCTTGATGACGAAGCTGCCAATGTCGATCTTGACTTTGAGGGTCAGCTTGCCCGACTGGATGGCAATATAGCTAACCCGACCAACATTTATGACAAAGATGGTCAGATTGCAAGCTTAAAGAAAAAGCGTGAGGAATTGTTGCGCGAACAGCGTGAAACTAATGAAGAACTTAAGGCGGAGCGTGAAAGGCTTCATGCCGATCTTGAGCGCATGGAAGAGGCGCACGGTCTTGCGGTGTCAAAAGACAAAGAAGACGCCATGCAGCAAGATCTTGCTGCTCAAGCTCGTGGACTTCAGGAGATGAACGAGCAGACGTTTCAGGCGATGCGTAATGAGCTGACCGGGATTGAGGCTAACCGCGAGGCGAAGATTATCTCAGACGAGGAATACTGGCAGAAACGCGGTGAGGCTATCGAGAAAGGCTATGCGCCGGCTATCGAGAATATGGCCAATCAGCTGCGCGAGTTGCAGCGCGATATGGAGATCGAAGACGACCCCGCAGCGCTTCTAGTTATGACAGAAGCCGCCATCGAGCTTGAGAATCGCATTCAATCGTTGCGCGAAGAAATGAAGAAAACGCTGGAGCTTCAGAAGAAACCTGGCGAAGAAAGTTTCATGTTGCCGAAGGGGTCTGATGCAAGCAAGCAGAACGACTTTCAAAAGTGGTTCGAAAACATGAAGGGTCGTGCTGAAGATCAACGCGCTGAACTTGCCGGGCTGAATGGCGAGATTGCAAAGTTCCGCTATATGGTTGAAGAGGGCAAGTTTAAGGGGCTCGTCTCGCCTGAACAGAGAGCGGAAGTGGAGCGTTTGCTGACTAGCATGGAAGAGGTCAACACGGCTCTGAAAGAGCAGAAGAAGTGGAAGCAGGAGGTCGAGCAGGCAAGCGATAGTCTCGCCAAGCGCGAGGAGACGCTAGAAGAGCAAATGGCCGACCTTCGTGCACAGATGGACCTTGGCTTCAACCCTAACTCCAATGCCATCCGTGGGCTTGAGGCGATGAGGAATTATTTCCTTGGGCTAAACGTCACGCTGCCGGAAACAAAACAAAAGATCGCTGAGCTGACTGAAGCTTTGGGTCGAATGATTGAGAAGCAGCGGCAGGTTGATTCGCTGAAAGAAGCAATCAAGATGGACGACGAAACTCGCCAAATTCGTACGTCTATGCTGTCGAGCCGCGATCAGATTCGTGCCAACTTCGATTATGAGATGAGCCTACTGCAGCGCAAGATTGATGCGTGGCGGCAGATGTATGGCGAGCAAAGTGAAATCGTCCAGTCTGCACTTGAAAAGCAGAAGGCGACGACCGAGAAATTCATCCACGACATGCGTAGTCCGCTTGAGAAGTGGGCGGAAGACGCGGGTCGTTCATTTGAGAAGCTTGAAGAGAAGGTTGCTGACTGGGCTGATTCTGCCGCTGACGCTCTAGCCGATTTCGTGACGACGGGCAAGCTTGATTTCAAGTCGCTGGCTAACTCAATCGTGAGTGATATCACTCGAATCATCATCAAGGAGCAGATGTCGAAAATCCTGATCGGCGGTGGCATCAGTGGTGGCGGTTCTGATCAGTTTTTCAACAAGATGTTTTCCAGCATCCTGGGTGGATTTGGGTTTGCCAAAGGCGGGGTAATGACTGGTGGTGGCGCGCTTCCGCTCAGGAAGTATGCAATGGGTGGCATTGCGAACATGCCTCAGATGGCTTTGTTTGGCGAGGGTAACACTCCAGAGGCATACGTGCCACTACCAGACGGTCGAGCTATTCCAGTCAAGCAGTCTGGCGGTCAGGTGCAGAGGGTCGAAATGCATATTCATGGCGTCACAGACGCTCGAAGCTTCCGCGAGTCAGAGTCACAAATTATAACCAGCGTACGTCGCCGGATAGCTCGCAGTAGTGCTGTTGATCAAATATAGTCACGGGTGAGTAATGAGCTTTATCGAATCTCCAAGGTTTCCTGACGACATTTCGAGGGGCATGATAATTGCCCCCGAATTCAATACCGATGTTGTTGTCCGTTTCTCTGGTCACGAGAATCGCTTCTCAAACTGGGAAGAGGCTCGGCTGAGCTACGATCTGTCATACGCGGCAAAGACGGTTGCGCAAGGCAAGGCGCTGTACAAGTTCTTCCGGATCGTAAAGGGCAAGGCGTACGGCTTTCGCATCAAGGATTGGCTTGACTACGAATGTGTACAGGCAGACGGCGTACTGAGGCCCGTCAGTGGCACGAATGCGCGTACTTGGCGCATGTATAAGCAGTACATCAATTCGCCCAATTTCGATGAGCGTCGAATTGCAAAGCCGGTTAATAACGGCTCGTTCCAGCTTTATCTAAACGGCTCTGCGTCGGGTGCCGCGATCACCGTCGATTACGTGAATGGCGAACTGACGATCACCAATACGACCGACCTGGGACTAACCTCAGATGTCATGACGCCGGGCACAACAACCTACGTGCATTGGACTGTACCTCATAACCTGTCGGTTGGTGACTGGGTTCGTCTTGACGGCTCACCGTTTAGCGGAGCATGGGCGCAAGTATTGACCGTCCCGAACTCTCAGGCGGTCACACTTGCTTACAACTCCACGGGATTCGGCGCTTGGGCGGGTACAACACACGCATATGCGCTCACCAACTGGAACCCACAGTGGTCGGGCGAGTTCGACGTTCCGGTGCGATTTGACTCCGACAAGCTCCAGGTGGAGCTTGGTGAGGAAACTATCGACATCAGTCAAATCAACGTAGTGGAGCTGCGTCACTATGAGTAAGTCGATTGCGGCAGGGTTGCTATCTCACCTTTCTTTGGAGGTTCAGACGCTGGCGATGTGCTGGCTTCTGACACTAAGAGATGGGACGATTATGGCGTTTACTGACCATGATCGTGACATTACAGTGGATGGCGTTCTATACGAAGCGGCATTTGGATTTAGTCCAACTGCTTCGCGCTCCACGGCTGATAGCGCGGTTGATAACATTCAGGTGGATGGTGTCATTGATAGCGCATCCATTACCGAAGAAGACTTGTTGGCTGGCCGTTATGACTATGCCGACGTACAGTGCTTTGTGGTCAATTATAAGAGCCCTTCTGCTGGCAAACTAACCACAATCGTAGGCACGCTAGGGGAAGTATCGTCTGACGGGCGAGAGTTTCGCGTTCAGCTTCGCGGTATGGGTCAGCGTCTGGAACAACAGATCCTGCGAATCTATGCGCCGACTTGCGATGCAATCTTCGGCGACGATCGCTGCAAGGCAACCGCAATCGCCATTGAGGGCACAGTTTCACAGGTGCTTGAGGACAAGATCCGCTTCAGACTGACGCATGCAGGCGTAACGCCATCGTACGATCAGACGATTAGCTTTGTCGATGACGACGAGAACGGCCCTGCGGGAACACTGGTGTCTTGGGTGCCGCAATACGGAAACGTGATACGTAAAGAGGTCGCCGCTGACGGAACTATCTCGGGTAGCGGTGGTATTACGGGCGGTCATGGTTCTGGCGCTCTGGTTGCAGATAATGGATCTACTGATAACCCAAGTCAGTACACGCAAGCATTTGGGTTGATACAGGGCGCACTGACAGAAGAGCGAGTGGATACTGGTGCAATTCCCTACGTTCTAACTATGTATCAGGCTGATATTAACGGTCATAAGGGGCAGTTTTCGATTGAATTTTTAAACGAAAGCAATGTGTCTCTGGGCGCGGCAAATACATCTGTTATGGAAAGCGTTGGCGCGACATTCGTTCACCGCGAGTTAGTCGGCACAATCCCTGCTGACGCGAGGTACTGCGTTGTAAAGTTGATTGCTAATAACACATCAAGACCCTATTTTGATCGTATATCGCTAACGGCAAATGTTGAATTGCTAA
>CALKWL010000184.1 GCA_938004235.1 uncultured Gammaproteobacteria bacterium | reverse complement strand
CCACCGAGATCTACACTCTTTCCCTACACGACGCTCTTCCGATCTCTGGTTCGAGCCCCTGGGTATTCCGGTGGTTGCGTTGACGGGCAGTTTGAAGGGCGTAGCGCGACGCAAGGCACTGGAGGCGGTGGCGCAAGGTCATGCCGGGGTGGTCACCGGAACGCATGCCCTGTTTCAGGAGGGTGTGGCGTTTCATGATCTGGGGCTGATTGTGATCGACGAGCAGCACCGTTTCGGCGTGCAGCAGCGCTTGGCGCTGAGTGAAAAAGGTCGCAAGGGCGAGTTCCACCCGCATCAATTGGTGATGACCGCTACGCCGATTCCGCGCACGCTGGCGATGACGGCGTATGCTGACCTGGATGTGTCGATCCTGGATGAGTTACCGCCAGGTCGCACGCCGGTACAGACCGCTGCCGTGCCGGATAGTCGGCGCGATGAGGTGATGGCGCGGCTGGGGTCGGCCTGTCGCGCCGGGCGGCAAGCGTATTGGGTCTGCACTTTGGTGGAGGAGAGCGAAAAGCTCGAAGCCAAGGCTGCTGAGGAAGCGCATCAAACCCTGTGTGCGGCGCTGCCTGATTTGCGCGTGGGTCTGGTGCATGGGCGTATGAAACCGCGTGACAAAGAGGCGGTGATGCACGCGTTCAAGCTGGGTGAACTGGATATTCTGGTGGCCACCACGGTGATCGAGGTCGGGGTGGATGTGCCGAATGCGTCCTTGATGGTGATTGAAAATGCTGAGCGGCTGGGGCTGGCGCAATTGCATCAGTTGCGTGGACGAGTGGGGCGCGGTGCGGTTGAATCGAGCTGCGTGCTGCTGTTCAGTCCGCCTTTGTCGGCGATTGCCAAGGAGCGTCTGGCGGTGATGCGCGAGAGTAACAATGGCTTTCTGATTGCGGAAAGGGATTTGGAGTTGCGTGGGCCAGGTGAGTTTTTGGGCACGCAGCAGACCGGGCTGGCGCGGATGCGCTTTGCCGATCTGGCGCGGGATGGTGCGCTGATTCCTCAAGTGCGTGAGGCGGCGGATGTGCTGTTGCGCGATTATCCGCAGGCGGTCGAGCCGCTGATCGAGCGCTGGGTGGGTGGGGGGATGGAGTTGGCCAAGGTTTGACTCCGTGCATAGAAAAAGCCCCCAGTGGGGGGCTTGATTGACACGGAGTTAATTATTACGGCTTGAGCAATGGCACATAGTCCGAAAGGAAGGTGCCGCCCTCTGCGTAAGGCTGTTCTTCATCAATCAGGGTTGGGGTAATGCCCATGCCGTAAGTAAATTCTCCAACCGTAGTGTTGATGGGGCGGTCGGTAATCACTTCGCCAAGCTCATAAGGCTTGCCATTTTGGTGGTCAAAACCGACATCCTTGGTGCGCAGATAAAGCAAGGTAAAGGGGGTTTCCGGGAAGACGTCCTTGCCAAAATCATAGCGCTGAGTAACAACGACTTGACGGTAGCGACCTGCGCTCGCCAAGGCGTTTTGGCGCGTGGGCAGGAAAAGCTGGGGTTGAATGCGGCCTTCACTGTCCAGGTGACCTCTGCGTGTCGTGAAGTCGCGCATGAGTTTGAGACGAAGTGCCTGGGCTTGCTTGATACCTTCCGCATCTTTGGCATCAATCAGCGGTTCAAGATTTGGCCAGTCGGCCGCATAGCCATTTTTTTTGCTGATTTGGTTTGCAAGATAGGCTTCGACGGTTTTAGGCATGTCGCCGTAGAGCGATGCGCCGACGACATAATCGAGGAACACGCGGAATTCACCTCTGTTGAGATAACGGTTTTGCGGTTCCTTGACGGTCATGTAGCCGGGATTTTCATCGAAAAGGGCTTGAGCCTTGGCGGTGTAGCCCAGGTAATTCATTTCTTTCCAGCCGGCATCGCCCGCAAATTTGCGCGGCAAAGCCCAGGTGGAGTCGATGGTGTTGCCCGTGCCGGAAGTGTAGGTGGCGTTTTGCCCGATTTCGGCCTGGCGCACATTACCGGAGTGGCAGCTTACGCATTGCGTCAGTTCGGACGGGGTTTGCGGACGCAGTGCTCCATCCTTGTCTTCAATCCAGCCGCCCAGAATCCAGCCCACGCCGTTTTCAATCCAGCCCTGTTCGCGGTTGGCATACACGGGCGCCCCTTCGTCTTTCAATCCCTGGCCAAACTCTTCGGGATACCAGGGATGCGCCTTGTACATCCAGCGAATCTCCTTGACATGCTGTGAGCGTGTACCGGGAAATGAGCTAATGCTAGGGTTGCTCCCATCAGCTTCAACATCGACATAATGCAAGGGGTGGGCAAACTCGGTGCCAAGTGGATATTGGCCGCGCACGATGGCGATATTTTTCGCCGCGCCAGTGTAATGCGTTTCACCTTGCAGACGGTCTTGGATAGTGCGCTCGACCAGATCAAGGTTGGTTTTGTAGGTCGCAAGGTCAAAGCTGCCATCCTCGCGCTGCATCATCTGCGTGGGCAGGCGGATGTAAATGCCGGATACGCTGCCGGCCAGGGGGGTGAAAATCCCATAGGGCATGAAGTTGACCGCACGCCAGCCGGTGATCCAACCCTTACCATCATTGAAGAAACCACGCGCTTCAACAGTACTGCGTACAAAGCCATCTTCCATGGCAGGCAGATCGTCAGGGGATAGGCCGGGGAAAAGACGGAAGGGTGAATCAATTTTTGGATCCCAGTCCCTGCTTGAGCCGGGGCGCTGGGCAAAGGCGGCTTTCCAATTGTCCTGGCGGATATAGGCCTGCATGTCCCACTCTTCGGGTTTGTAGCCTTGGGCATCGACGGCCTTTCTTAATTCTTCGGGCTTGAGGGTATTGATCCAGGGATTAATGCTGGAGTTGACCACAAAGGGGAAATTGACCACGCCAAACGCATATTCGGCTTGCAGATTGCCCACGTTGGGATTCGCCCCCGCCTGTGCGTTGTTATTGCCCAGTTTCAGATTCGATACGCCGTCGGTGTGGCAAAACATGCAGGCATTTTGGGTGCCGTGACTGGTTTCGATATAACACTGGGCGGGGATATGCGCATGAGGATTGGGGAACGTGCCGCGATCGATGGCAACTCCTTTAAGCGCGGATGAGGGGGGCAGGGTGGGGACGGGGGGCGCGGGCTCAGGTGTGACTGGGAGAGCCGTATCCGTGGATGAGCCTCCGCCGCCGCAGGAAATCATGCTGATGCCTGACATAACCAGAACAGCGATGGCAGCGTATGGGAAAAAGGTCACAGGCTTGAGTTTCATGGTCTTCTCCAGTGAGGCGTTTTGTTGATAAACCCCTGAAAAAAATCAAGGAGTTATCAACAAAACAGGGCTGAGGTATCTACCCCCAGCCCTGATGTTCAAATTTGACCTACGGTCAAGTGATTACTTGGCGGCAGGCATGCCACCGATGTAACCCACATGCGCGGTCAGGCGGTAGTTGGAAACACCGCGGTTGTTCACGCCGTAGGTGCTCTTGGCAAGGGCATCAAGACGCGCTGTCAGCTCTTTGTTCTGAGACTTGATCCAGTCACCCTGGTGCTGGTTGTTGGACATGATGTAGGCGTAGCCATTCATGTCATCCACCACTTGCAGGCCAGTCGCTTCGGCGCCAGCGGCAACGCTCAGGATGCGGCTCAGCTTCTTGGTGTCCACGTTGTACGCCCAAACGTAGTTATTGACGTGGTTGCCGGAGTCCTCACCAATGAACAAGGTGCGCATTTTCTCGGAATAATGCACGTTGTCGGTATTGGCGATGGTGTTCACGTCAGCGGTATTGCCGTTGGCATCAGCGCTAATCGGCTTGCCAAGCAGCATCGGTTCAACATAGGCCTTGGTCGCTACATAAGCTGAGTTGATGGCTGCGCCCTTGGTGTCCTTCTGGCCACTGGCCAGATCAAAGGTGTAGGTCGCGCCAGCGTTGTTGCCCTTCAAGCGGATATGGTCAACCGGGCCGCCATCCTTAGCCAGCATCGAGCTTTGGGTGTAGCTGATGGCGTAGTACATCTTCTTGTCTTTTTCGTTGAATGCTACGCCTTCACCCTTGGTGAACTCGGTGGTTGCACCAAGATAGGCGGCGTAACGACGGGTTTCCAGGAAGGCCGCTGCCTTTTCCATGCCGGGCTTGAGCTTCAACCAGATGGTTTCGGCTGAACCGGCGCGGGTTGGAATATATCCAGCGACTTCAGTCATGGATGTTTCAAAGATGTCGCCAATGGTCGTGCCGTTGTCGATGATCTTTTTGATTTCATCATAGTTGGCTGAACCAAGCTTGACCCATGTAATGTCAGCGGTGCCGCCATCAGTACCGTCAGCAGAGGTTTGATTCCACTTGGCGGCGTACAGGCTGCCACCGGCTTTCGGATCGTTCTGCTTGTCGCCGACAAACATGAACAGACCGGAGTAGGCGCCGTCATCACCGAAGATGGCGGTGCGGCCATCGGCGGCAAAGCGCGCCATCTCCCATGTGCCACGACCCATTTCATAGTGCTTGGTCACAGCGTAGCTGCCATCTTCCTTCACAGCCACTTCAGTAGCGTAGCCATAGTGGTATGGGTTGGCGGTTTTAGTGCCGTTGAAGTAGACCTCGGTCATGGCCTTCAGGCCCGCTGCGGTGGTGGTGTAGGACTTCTCGCCAGGCACGAAGTACAGGTCATAGTCTTCTTCGCCACCAAGGTGGGTGTTCCATGGTGTGGGGCCACCAAAGCAGAAAATCCAACCGCCGTTGACAGACTTGAAGTCAACCGGCTTCTGGCTGGTGACACTAAGCTTGCCGGTTGCGGAGTCTTGCGCAATGCTGGATACGCCCATCTCCATCGGCATACGACTGTACCAGTTGGCAACCTTGTAGGCGGTTTGGCCGTCGGCAAGCACGTCGTCATATTCCCAATGGTTGACCAGGAACATTTTGTTGCCCACTTTGAGCAGGCTGTTGGCATCAGCGGTTTCCGCAATCACCATGTCGCCATTCGGGTCTTTGATTGGGTTCATGTTCATGTCGTAAAGCTGGGCAGCAGCATATTTCTTGCCGTTGACTTCGCTGATGGCATCGGTGTTCTTGAACAGGGTGTTATAGCTGAGCTTGTATTCTTTGGTGCTGCCGTCGCTCATGGTGACCTTGGCCACGGATGTGGTGTAGGTCTTCAGCATGTCGGCGTCGGTGGTTGGTGTCGGTGTGCTGGTGAATTCAACCTTGGAGAAGGTCGCAGACTGGGCGGGAAGGACGTCACTATCTCCGCCGCAACCTGTCAGGGCGACGCCTACGGCAAGCGCAACGGCGCTTACGGGGAAAAGGGCAAACAAACGTGGGTTCATGGAACAGTCTCCGTTCTGTGGTTTATCAAGCGAGTTGTTTTTTATGCAAAGCCCACGCTTTATGGATTAGTTTTGTTTATTCTTGATGACAATGCTGTGTCAAAAGACGCTCTTCCACCGTTTGTGTTTTCGAGATTTAGGTCAGGCTATGGGATGAAGGTTGGGGTTCAAAACAAGGGGAACATGAACGCACGGGATACGCGGCGCAGTTGGCCTTATCTGCCGGGTTCGCTTACCAAACAGCTCAAACGGGTATGCGCCGGGTGTGTGCGTGTTCAGGTTATGAGCGAAGTCTGGGTGCGGGGCGATGCTGCAACGGCGCGTGATCTGTCCATGCCGCGAGGTCTGCGGGTATGGCGGCGCGAAGTATTGTTGACCTGTGACGAGCAGGCCTGGCTTCATGCGGTGAGTTGGGTGGAAGCGTCGGCGTTGAAGGCCTTAGGGTTGCGGCGCTTGGGGACGCGTCCGCTGGGAGAGGTGTTGTTCAGGCGGGGCTCACGTTGCCTGCGGCGCGGGGTTGTGCGGCGTTTCGGTGATTTTGATGCGCAAAAACTCTGGCGTCGCCGCGCCGTGTTTGAAGTGCGCGGGCATCGGCTGGTGTTGCAGGAGGATTTTCTGCCCGCACTGCCGCCAAGAACCCGTTCTTATGAGCCTGTTGGACTTTAGGGATCGAAGCGAAAATCTGACTGGGCGAGGGCAGCAATGCCGCTTTTGCAGGGCAATAGTGGGCTCTATTACCCCAAAAAGCGGTTAAATATGCACCGTCCAGACGGATTTGCAGCCGATTTCCCTAAGGTTCGACAGGCTCCTAGCAGCCTGTCGGACTTGATGGTCTGTCATGCGGATGCAGCCTCTGCGCTGTAGCTTTCGCGCTTACTTTTTTGCCAAAAGGAGGGAGAGCCATGCTGAAGCTTGAAGAGCTGGCTGGATCGGTGTCCGAGGGGTGCGTGCATGTGGTGCGTCTGCGTTTGCAGGAGTTTGTGCAGCGTGGGCAGGCTTTGCTGGATGCGCCCGAGGCCGAGGAGGCGCTGCATGATGCGCGGGTGGCGATCCGGCGGGTGCGGGTGTGGCTGAAGCTGGCGGAGGAGGCCGTGGCGGTGTCGCAGAGGGATCGTCACGCCTTGCGCGGCTTTGCGCGTGAGAGCTCGCCGTTGCGGGATATGGAAGTGCAGCTGGCCTGGTTAGGGGGGCTGTCTCTAAACGAAGATGAGGCGCTGGGGCGAGAGGCCTTGCTTTCATTGCTGCAAACAGCGTTTGAGCGGCGCCGAGAGCAGGTGCTGGAGACGCTGCCGGAGGCGCTGCATGGCGCACAACATGCACTAAAGTCTTTGCGTCCGCAGGATACGGTAGAAGAACCGCTAGGCGCATGGTTGGCGGAGCACTGGATGGATGTGGCGGCGTTTATGGTCGAGGACGTACCGCATCTTCCGGAAAACCTGCATGCCGTGCGGCTGGTGGGCAAACAGTTGCGTTATCTTCTGGAGCCGATGGTGGATGTTTTGGGCGCCGAGGATGTCATGCGGGTGCTGCGCCGTGGGCAGGACGCCTTGGGGCGCGTGAACGATGTGCAGGTGCTACGCAAGGCGTTGCCCGTCCATGTCGGTTTATTGATTGGGCAGCAGGTCGAGGCGGATGTGCGTCTGGCGCTGGAGATGGAGCTCGCCCCGACCTGGACGATGCCCGCCGTGTGGACGGGGCTGCGAGCAGTCAGCGCGCATCTTCTTGAGGAAGAATCCGAGGCCTTGGCTGAATTGCATGGCTGGCGCCTGGCTCATGCGGATGCGCTGGTTGCGGGATTGCAGCGTATCGGGGTGCAGCTGGCGGGTTCGGGATTTGATGGTTTTGGGAATGTGTTTGATGACTGAAGTGCGTATTCAACGTTCCTAGACGCTGTCGTCATGAGAGCGGAGTTGTTCTCGACATGCTGCGGTGTTGTTCTGTAGGAGGCTCGTCCCGAGCCGAAGGTTTTGGCATGGCTTTTCGCGCCGAGACGGCGCTCCCACACCATCATGCTTCGACGCATAACATCTGAGTGTTCAAACGCGGTATGAGGTTGTGACGACACCATCTAGGACTTGCGCAGCGAGCGGATTTGACAGGGGCTTTTTCAACGCCCTGTCAAATCCGCTCGCTGCGTAAGTCCTAATTCCTTACTCCCCCAGCTCGTCGGCCAGCAGCAACCACGCTTCTTCCGCCTCGCTCAGGGCTTGGTCAACCTGTTTTTTTTGCGCCAGGGTCTGCATCAGGCGCGCTTTGTGCGCTTCCTCGTAGATGGAGGCATCACTCAAGGCTTCGCTCAGCGCGGTTTGCTCGGCGCTCAGGCGCGCCACTTCCTTTTCCAGCTTCGCCAGTTTCTGACGCAAGGGCTGTTGCTGCTTGCGCAGTTCGGCATCCTGCCTTCGCTTGTCCTTGCGTGCGGCTGCGCTATTTTCCGATTCTGCAGACTCGCTCGCAGGTGCTTCACGCGCTTTGTCCAGGGCTTCTTGTTCGGCCAGCCAGCGCGGGTAATCGTCCAGGCTTTCCTCAAATTCGTTCACCTTGCCGCCGCGCACCAGCCAGAGCCGGTCGGTCGTGGTGCGCAACATGTAACGGTCGTGCGACACAATTACCATCGCTCCGGAAAAGTCCTGCAAGGCCAGCGCCAGGGCATCGCGCATTTCCAGATCAAGATGGTTGGTCGGCTCGTCCAGCAGCAGCAGGTTCGGTTTTTGGTACACCAGCAAGGCCAGCACCAGACGTGCTTTTTCGCCGCCGGAAAACGGCGCAATCGGCGTCAGCGCCATGTCCCCGACAAAGGCGAAGCTGCCCAGATAGTCGCGCAAAACCTGTTCGGCCACTGTAGGGTGAGCATGACGCAAATGCTCCAGCGCTGACCATTCCGGATGCAGCTGTTCGAGCTGATGCTGGGCGAAGTAGCCGATGCGCAGTTCCTGCGAGGGCAGGCGTTCACCGCTCATCGGCAAAACCTCGCCTGCGAGCAGTTTGATGAGCGTCGATTTACCCGCGCCATTCACGCCCAGCAAACCAATGCGATCGCCCGGCGCGAGGGAGAGCTTCACCCCGGTGAGAATCGGCGTCTCGCCATAGCCTGCGCTGACGTTATTGAGCTGCAACATCGGGTGCGGCAGCTTGTCCGGCTCGCGCAGGGTGAAGGTAAATAGCGAATCCGCATTCACCGCCGCGACCAGCTCCATGCGCTCCAGCGCCTTGACCCGGCTTTGCGCCTGCCGCGCCTTGCTCGCCTTGGCCTTGAAACGCTCGACAAAGCTCTTGATATGCGCCACTTCGCGTTGCTGGCGCGCATACGTCGCCTGCTGCAAGGCCAGACGCTCGGCGCGCAGGCGCTCGAAGGCGCTGTAATTTCCGTTGTACAGGGTCGCCGTGCCTTGCTCGATATGCAGCACGTGGGTACACACGCCATCCAGAAAATCGCGGTCATGCGAAATCAGCAACAAGGTTCCGCGATAGGACTTCAACCAGCCCTCAAGCCAGACCACGGCTTCCAGATCGAGGTGGTTGGTCGGCTCATCCAGCAGCAATAAATCGGAACGACACATTAGCGCCCGCGCCAGATTCAGGCGCATGCGCCAACCGCCGGAAAACGACCCGACAGGCCTGTGTTCCTGTCCCGGCAGAAAGCCTAACCCATGCAGCAAACGTGCGGCGCGGCTGGGGGCGTCATAGCCGCCGATGGCATCAAACTGACCGTGCAGCTCGGCCAGGCGTTGCCCCTGGTTGTGCGTTTCGGCGTCCGCCAGATCGCGCTGTACCTCACGCAGCTCCTCGTCGCCATCAAGCACATACTCCAGCGCCGGGCGTGGATCAGCTGGCGTTTCCTGCGCCACATGCGCCAGTACCCAATCACGCGGAAAAGCGGCTTCGCCCTCGTCTGCCGATAACTCACCGCGCAGCAAGGCGAACAGGCTGGATTTGCCGCAGCCGTTCGCGCCGGTCACGCCCACGCGCTGACCGGGATAAATCTGGAAGCTGGCTCCGCTGAACAACATCTTTGTGCCGCGCCGCAGCGCCACGCCGGATAGATCGGAAGAGCGTCGTGTAGGGAAAGAGGG
>CALKWL010000183.1 GCA_938004235.1 uncultured Gammaproteobacteria bacterium | reverse complement strand
AATCAATCAAATGAATAGGTTATTGATACGGCACTGCGAAACCAACCGACTGCGGCTGTGCGTCCAACACACGTCAGATTCAAAAATTCTCTGTGCTGTATCAATAACTGACCGTGTTTAAAGACTGCCGTCGATGAGGAAAGGCGGGTGAAACCTTCTTCATCGCAGCTTTGAGCAAGCTCAAAGAAGCATCACACCAAGTCAAAAGCTGACCTTCATCGGCGAATACACCTGGATTGGCTAAAAACTGTTTAAGCGTCGATCCACTCGGCGGACTGACGCCAGCGACACGCTCGTATCTAGGCTATTTTCAGTGCTTCAATGACTCGTGAACAACTTGAAGAGATTTTTTAGGGGGGAAGTATGTACGGCAGGGCATATGTGGTTATTGCCTCGGTCATTTTTACCGGTGGAGTCGCAGCGGCTGAGTCGGTGGAAACACCGCTCAGCGCACAGGCTGAAGCGCTTGTTTGGTGGCAGAAAGCCAGCCCAACGCCCGCCCCCATTGTCACTGACGGTCTTTATGGGCAGCCGGGCACAAACGTACTGTTAGGCGGCGGAGATATGGATACCAACCCCAACCCGGGCTTGCGTCTTTCGGCCAGCTATGCCGTGGATAAGCGCATGAAGCTCGAAGGCAGCTTTCTCTACCTTGGAGAACGTTCCAGCAGCGCAAGCGTTGAATCCTCAGGACAGATTGGCTCAGTCGATTTATTGCTTCCCTTTTTCGACGTCACGCAAAACCGTGAAAATATTACCGAGCTGTCGTTTTCACCCGTTTACCGCGGTCGAGCGCAGGAAGAGCTGACAAACAGCCTTATGGGCTTGGAAGCCGGACTTTCCTGGGCGCTTCCGGCGTCTAACGCCTGGGCGTTTGACTTGTTAGGCGGGCTGCGCTGGTTGCAGTTGAAAGAAGCCTACGTGGTCACCACCAGCAGCCCCTGGAATCCGCCGAATCCCGCCGACGTATGGGATACGCGTGACGCTTTTGATGCCAAGAATGATTTTTTTGGCGCACAAATTGGAGCCCGTGCTCGCTACGATCAAGGCGACTGGTTTGCTGACGGCGCAGTCAAGCTTGGTTTGGGGCTTATGAAGCAACAGATCGATATCGATGGATCGTTGCTCACCAACGACTTTACCAACTACGGTGTCGTGCAATCCTTCCCTGGCGGCTATTTTGCGCTTCCCTCGAACATTGGAAGCCACTCGCAGGACGAATTCGCGCTTGTGCCGGAAATCCAGCTGAATGTCGGCTACCGTCTGACGCCAACAGCAACGCTTTTTGCCGGCTACAGCTTCCTCTACATGAACAATGTGCTCAGGCCAGGCAACCAGATCAACCGCAATATTAATCCGACACAAAGCGTTTCATATGTCGGTGAAGCGTCCGTATCCATGAGCGGCGCGGCACAACCCCAACCTACGCTTAACAGTTCCAGCTATTGGGCGCAGGGGCTCAGCATCGGCCTCAGCGTTGAATTTTAGGAAAGCTCTGATTCAATCAGAGCCTCACGCCCGGAGCTGAGAGCCCCGTCGTTTGAATGACGCAAGTCATTAACACGGTGTTGAAAAACATCCTGTTAAGGCGAGGCATGAATGTCTCGCACGCAAATCAAATACGCAGGGATTTGATTTGTCGTAGCCGCGCCCGGCACATGTCGGAGCGCCGTAGCAGATATTGTTTCCTGAAACATTAGACGCTGTCGTCATGAGAGCGGTGTTATTCTGTAGGAGGCTCGTCCCGAGCCGAAGGTTTTGGCATGGCTTTTCGCGCCGAGACGGCGCTCCCACACCATCATGCTTCGACGCATAACATCTGAGTGTTCAAACGCGGTATGAGGTTGTGACGACACCATCTAGGCCGCATCAGCCCCGAATCAGCGTGCCCACACCCTTGTCGGTCAGTAACTCCAGCAATACGGCGTGGGGCACGCGACCGTCGATGATCTGCACCGTTTTCACGCCGCCGCGTACCGCGTCCAGTGCAAATTCGATTTTGGGCAACATGCCGCCGTAGATCGTGCCGTCTTCAATCAGCGCCTCAACATCCGCAGCGGAAAGGCCGGTAAGCAGCTTGCCCTGCTTGTCGAGCACGCCTGGGGTGTTGGTCAGAAGCAGCAATTTTTCCGCCTGCAACACCTGCGCCATTTTTCCAGCGACCACGTCGGCGTTGATGTTGTAGGCCGTGCCGTCGTCACCCACGCCGATGGGGGCAATCACCGGAATGAAGTCCTTCTTTTCCAGTGCCTTGAGAATGGCCGGATTGATGCCCGCCACCTCGCCGACATGGCCGAGATCGATGATTTCCGGCTCGTCCATGTCCGGGGTTTTGTGAGTCATGGACAGCTTGCGTGCACGCACCAAGCCTGCATCACGCCCGGTCAGACCCACGGCGCGCCCGCCGTGGCGGTTGATCAGCGCAACGATGTCCTTGTTGACCAAGCCGCCCAGCACCATTTGCACCACATCCATGGTTTCACGATCCGTGACGCGCATTCCCTGGATGAATTCGCCCTTCTTGCCGATTTTTTCCAGTACCTGATTGATCTGCGGACCGCCGCCATGCACCACCACCGGATCAATGCCGATCTGCTTGAGCAGCACAATGTCCTGCGCGAAGGCGCTTTGCAAGGACTCGTCCACCATGGCGTTGCCGCCAAACTTAATCACCACGCTCTTATTGTTGAGCTTCTGAATGTAAGGCAGCGCTTCGATCAGAACCTTGGCGGTGTTTTGTGCAACAGAAGTGTCCATGGGCAGTGTCCTCATAAGATTGAAAATCAAGATCGTCCGGTCGAGCCAAATCCGCCTGTCCCCCGATTCGAGGCGTGGAATTCATTCACCACCTCAAAATGCGCCTGCACCACGGGAACGAACACCAGCTGCGCCATGCGCTCGCCGATGTCGATGGTGAACGCGGTGTGACCGCGATTCCACACCGAAACAAAGAGCTGCCCCTGATAGTCCGAATCGATCAGACCCACCAGATTGCCGAGCACGATGCCGTGCTTATGCCCAAGGCCGGAGCGCGGCAGAATCACGGCGGCAAGGTTAGAGTCACCAATATGAATGGCAATGCCAGTGGGAATGAGCGTGGTTTGGCCGGGTTCGAGCGTGATAGCTGCATCAAGACAGGCGCGCAGATCGAGTCCGGCGGAACCCGGGGTGGCGT
The DNA here is from genome assembly GCA_938004235.1 of uncultured Gammaproteobacteria bacterium. Taxonomy (GTDB): domain Bacteria; phylum Pseudomonadota; class Gammaproteobacteria; order Halothiobacillales; family Halothiobacillaceae; genus Thiofaba. The sequence continues at coordinate 2,585 of CALKWL010000183.1, read as the reverse complement.
ATTCGGGTAGGGGGATAGTGTCGCCGATACGTGGGTCAAGAATTTTAAGCTGGATGGCGTGCATTGGATGGTAAGCGTTCCGAGATGATTTGAATCAGTTGGCGGGCAAGCGTGAGTTTATCGGTTTGCGCCAGTTCGATCTGCCCATCGTTCCACAGGACGGTCAAGGCGTTGTCGCTCTGGTCAAAGGCCAGCCCCTCACCCACCAGGTTGGCGGCGATCATATCCAGCTTTTTGCGTGCAAGCTTGGCGCGGGCATGGTCGATGAGCTGCTCGGTTTCAGCGGCAAAACCGACGGTAAAGGGGCACGGTTTGAGGGCAGCAACCTCGCTGAGGATATCGGGGTTTTTGATAAGTTCCAGGGTGAGTGCTTCGCTGTGTTTTTTGATTTTTTGTGCGAAAGGTTCGGCAAGGCGGTAGTCCGCCACGGCGGCGGCGGCAATAAAGATGTCGCAGGGCATGGCCTGCATGACCGCCTCGCGCATCTGCAAGGCGGTTTCTATGTCAACGCGGATGATGCCTTGCGGCGTGGGCAGGCTGGTTGCGCCGCTAATCAATAGCACCTCCGCGCCTGCTTCATACGCGGCTTGGGCGACGGCAAAGCCCATACGCCCCGAGCTGCGGTTGGAGATAAACCGTACCGGGTCAATGGCTTCACGGGTGGCTCCGGCGGTGATGATGATGCGTTTGCCTTGTAGGGTGGATAAGCGCAGCGCATCCACCTCGGCGGCGTTGGCGGATGCGCTGCGCTTATCCACCCTACAGGTTAAAACGTCATGCAGTTGCTCGACCAGCTCCAGCGGCTCCAACATCCGCCCTTCTCCCGTTTCACCGCAAGCCTGCTCGCCGGATGCCGGGCCGAGAATGCGCGCGCCACGTTGGAGGAGCATCCGTACATTGGCCTGCGTGGACGGATGTGCCCACATGACGCAATTCATGGCCGGCGCAAGGAACAGAGGCGCTTCGCTGGCCAGGCAGAGCGTGGTCAACAGGTCGTCCGCCATACCTGCCGTCAGTCGCGCCATCAGATCAGCACTGGCCGGGGCGATCAGAATGGCATCCGCCCAGCGCGCCAGTTCAATATGTCCCATGGCGGCCTCGTGTGCCTCATCCCACAAGGACATGCGCACCAGGTTGCCGGAAAGCGCTTGCAGGGTTAGCCGGCTGATAAAGCGCGTAGCATTTTCCGTCATGACCACGCGCACATCGAAGCCTGCATCGCGCAGACGGCGGGTGAGTTCGCAGGCCTTGTAGGCGGCAATGCCACCGGAAATGCCAAGGAGGATGTGTTTGCCTTGCAGGATCATGATGTGGTTGAGGTCTTGATGCGCTCGCTCCAATATCCGGGGCTTCGGTTGAGGTGCGCAATGGCCGTAAGCATCCTATCGTGAAAATAAGTTCTTGCGTGCAGTTTAGCGGCTCATGTCTAAACTCGTCAGCAAAAATCAGGACATGCAGCATGGCAATTACCGACTGGCCGGAAGATGAGCGTCCGCGCGAAAAACTGCTCAAGCATGGGGCGGGCGTGTTGTCTGATGCGGAATTACTCGCCATTTTTCTGCGCACCGGGGTGACGGGGAAATCCGCCGTGGATCTGGCGCGTGAATTGCTGACGACCTTCGGCGGTTTGCGTGCCTTGATGAATGCTTCGCGCAGTGAGTTTTGCACCGGACTGGGTCTGGGCGATGCAAAATATGCACAGTTGCAGGCCGTGCTGGAAATGGCGCGGCGTCACTTACGCGAAAGTCTGGAGCGAGGAGATGCTTTCAGCTCGCCGGATGCCGTGCGCGCCTATCTATCGGCCAGATTGCGTGACCAGCCGCGCGAAGTGTTTTTGGTGTTGTTTCTCGATACGCGCCATCGCCTGATCGCGGCGGAGGAGATGTTTTTGGGCAGCATCGCTGAAGCCTCCGTCCATCCGCGTGAAGTCGTGCGCCGCGCCATGCAGCATAATGCGGCGGCTTTGATCGTTGCACACAATCATCCCTCCGGCGTGGCGGAACCGAGTGTCGCCGACGAGCAACTGACCCGCCGACTGCGCGATGCGCTGGCGCTGCTGGAGGTGCGACTGCTCGATCACTTTGTGGTGGGTGACGGCGTCCCGGTGTCATTGGCCGAACGCGGCGTGATTTGAAGTATAAAAAAAACCCGCCAGCGGCGGGTCGATGTGAGTGAGGCGGGTGTTATTGATTCGGCTGAATGGTGATTTCCACGCGGCGGTTTTGCGCACGCCCCGCTGCCGTATCGTTGCTGGCAATCGGACGGCTAGCGCCGTAACCGACCACGCTCATGCGCTGCACGGCCACACCGCGCGTGCTCAGGTAGTCGCGCACGCGGAAGGCACGGTCTTCGGAAAGGCGCTGGTTGGCGCTGGGCGAGCCGACATTATCCGTAAAGCCTGCGATCTGGATATGCGTATCAGGATATTGTTGCAAGGAGCTGGCAACGCTATCGAGCGCGTGCATGAACTCCGGCTTGACTTGCGAGCTGCCGGTGGCAAAAGTGATGTTGTCGGGAAAGACCAGGACGATATTGTCGCCGCGACGCTCTACATCCACATTGGTGTTGGCCATTTGCTGGCGCAG
>CALKWL010000182.1 GCA_938004235.1 uncultured Gammaproteobacteria bacterium | reverse complement strand
ATTGACTGACGTGACTGGAGTTCAGACGTGTGCTCTTCCGATCTGCGCCTGCGCGGTATCACCCTCGGCGCCAAGATTGACCAGCGTGCCGAACACATACATCTCGCGGGTAGTCAGGGCGGCATGTGCCGCCGTGGTCGGCAACAGGCTGGCACCCAGGCCGAGCATTCCGGCACCGATGCCCACACCCAGGGTGGTTTTCAGAAAATTGCGGCGTGACATGCTCATTTTGTTTTCCTCATGTGATTCGGAGGGTTTTGGCAAAAGTTAAGTTGGCAACAGACGCAGCAAGCTGCGAGGCTTTCTCTCCCCCTTTTGATGCCGCCGTGAGCTGGCCTGTGTAGGCCGGGTAAAAGCGCCATGGATGGCGCATTTAGCCTCGTCACGACATGGATGTCGTGTCGAGGCGACCCGGCTGGAGCAGTTCAGTTCACGGCTTGCCCGCAGGGCGGCATCAGTGGGGTGTCTTTTCTTTGGTTCCTTTCTTTGGACAAGCATCGAGCGGAACTCGTCCGTAACAAACATGGCCTGTGCAGCGTGCAACCTTGAAACGGACGAAACAATGCCACCGGCCTTGAACGGTGAGTGGGCTTTTTCGCCCGTCTTGACGTAGCCACTCCCTTGCAAATGAATGTGGCTACGGGCGAGTAACTTTCTTTGCTTGCACAAAGAAAGTCACCAAAGAAATGCACCCCATGGGGTCGCCCTACGGGCAAGCCGTGAACGCAGCGCCTACGGCAAGGCCGTCCCGACGCGACATCCATGTCTCGACGGGACTAAACAGGCCATCCATGGCCTGTTTACCATGCCTCCGGCGCTCCGTTCACGGCGACCCCAAACGGGGGAAGGAAATCCAGGCTGCCGGCTGCGCCGCGCGTAAAACCTAGGAGCTCGCCCCCCATCAAAGACGAGGAGAATAAAAAACCCACCCACCTCAACCAATCACATGCTCATAAATCCGCCTGAGCGCCTCGCGCTCCAACACACTCATGCCACGCGCTTCGGTAATGCTGATAAATCGCCCGCCAATGCGTTCGGCCGCCTCAAAAGGCGGATCGATGGTGGTCAAGGCCAGCGCACGCAGGCGCAGCATACCCTTGGAGGTTGGCACCACGCCATAAAACTCCGGCTCCATGCACAAAGCCCCCGCCTCCAAGCCAAGATAACCCTCCGCCATGCGCTGTAAGGCCGCCGGATGCCACTCAACCGCCGTGGCCAAAGAAGCTGCGCCCTCTTCATCCACCAGCTCAACATCATCATCCACTGCACCGAAGGCAAACAGGCCATGCTCGAAACGCAGAAAGCGCAAACGCGCACTGGTGGCCTGCTTGTGAAAGATCACCAGGCGCATATCAGCAAGATCGGGCGGGTTAGCACTATTCATTATCGAGTGCCCCACATGGCTCAGGCCGCCACTGGCATGGGTTCATGCGTGTGGCAGTTTTTCGGACATACCCGGCTGCATGCGCCGCAACCAATGCAATCCAGTCCATTGGCAATCGCCATGACCATCATATTGTCGTCGTCAAGATCCTCGTCCAGCTCGTCTTCTTCGCGCTCGATCAGCTCGAAAACATCACGCGGGCAAACCTTGTAACAACGCCCGCAGGCGATGCAGGTCTTCTGATTCAGGTCAGTGACAAAAACTGGGGTATAGACTGTGCCGCCACGGGTCAGTCCGGTAATCGGTTCCATTATTTATTCTCCTCAGCCGCTCAAGTTCGACGGGTTGCTAGCGGCCATCAAGCGGGCATTGGCCTCGGCCCACGCCTGGCAGGCCTCGTAGGCGGACTGCGACATGCCCGGAAGTTCTTCGTAACCCGCAGGCAGGCGATCTTCCACCAGATCGTGCAACTGCGAGGCCCACTCCTGGGAAATGCGCTTGAGCTTGCGCACTTCCTTTTCCAGCGCCTTGATCTCTTCTTCGCTCATGCTCTCAGTCCTCCGCGATCAAAGTCCGGCTACGTCCGGATATTTGCCGATGATTTCCAGCGCCACCGACAACAGCTTGTCGCCCTCGTCCTTCATTTTGGAGTACGAGTCAAAGCCAAAGCGGTGTGCATCACGCACGGTGCGATCCATCACCACCAGCTTGCCGACGGTAATCAGCGCGCGGCCAAAGCCTTCGTGGGTGATATTCACCATCGGTACGGCGATCAGCTTGCACTCGCCTTCGATCATTACCGCAATGGCGTTGTAGAAGGCGCGCACGCGCGACAGGGTGACTTCGTCCGGGTCGCCAATGACCGGGATTTCGCGGCGCTGTTCCTTGGTGAGGATGTAGGGCGCAAGCACGCGCTCAGTCGGCCAGCCGTCGTAGGTGCCATAGCTATCCAACGCACGGGTCTGGCGCAGCATTTCCTTGATAAAGGTCGAGGTCATCAGGCCTTCTTCAACAACAGGGGTAGCAGCGGGGGCAGCAACATTACTCATGACTTATTCTCCATAAAAACAATAGGTTGCGGTTGCAACAGCGGTTGTGCGTAAGCACGGGATTCGTCCACAGAAAGCATGTGCGGGCGCAAACCCGCGCGTTTGGACAGGAAGCGTGCAGCGAGCAGACCCAAGCCAAGACCAGATCGGAAGAGCGTCGTGTAGGGAAAGAGTGTAGATCTCGGTGG
>CALKWL010000181.1 GCA_938004235.1 uncultured Gammaproteobacteria bacterium | reverse complement strand
TCATTGACGGCAGGGGCATTGTATCTGTGGCACCATCTGGTTTCTTTCAGACTGGTCGGGGAAGATATGATCGCTATGGCTTCAGGCCATATGTCTATGTAGGGCACGTTAGAGCAGGTCTTGCCGTTAAGCACAGCAATGGGGCGAATTTCGTAGCGGATGATTTCCAGATCAACCAAATATTTCAGTGCCCTGCGGACTGTTTTTGTATCAAACCCAGTCACTCCGGCTATTTGGCCTGGCCCCCACTGTAACTGGTCGCCCGCAAATTTTTTGTACAGTCTTTCCATGCCCGTGTCTGTGTCAGCTATCCATACAGGCTGGTAGTAATTTACGATCCGGCCTAATATTAGTTCGGCAGCCGGGTACGGGTTCCCCGCAGGAGTTAACAGATGATATGCCCAACTGGTCGGTATAATAAATCCATGTATCTTTTTGCGAGACATGGACTCTACGCTTTGTGTTGTATCCCCATCAATGGGGTACACATAACTCATGGCCTTGCTCCGATTTCAGCGCGGGTCATTGATCGAATGAATCAGCCCGCGCCATACACACTATGTACAGATTTTTAAGTAAGATTTTATAGTTACGTACTCCCTATTTGGGAGTAGGGGTACTCCCAAATAGGGAGTACCCCTACTCCCTATTTGGGAGTAGGGGTACTTACACCACCGCTTGCTCTTGCGGCATAATCATGGCGAACGCTTGCGCGGTGGAGTCGCAAGAGGCAACAATACTTTCTGGCTGACCCGCCCCGTTGTTACCGTAAATCAGCCATTGGTCACGTGTATTGCTACTAAGAAGCCCGCTGCTGATTACCCCGCCGCCATTCAGCCAAAATTTCTGGTTGGGGACAAGAGAGAAGTCACCGTCCGTTTTGATGACGATATACAGGCAGCGATCTACTGTGCGCGTGGACAATGTTAATCCGCTGGTGTACGGGTTGATGCCGTGCTGTACAGCCAGCCACTCAAAAGCGGCTGCGCGTTGCTTGTCTACGGAGTCGCTAAATCTTGGTTGGGCGCGTTCGTCCCTGTCGGCGACGATGGCTTGGACATCGGGAAAAATTCGTTTTAATTGCATGATCTTGGTTCCTTTGTGATTATTTTATTTGAGTTTCCATCCGCCAGACTCTAGCCACTTGTAGAAAACCAGCGGTTGCCGATACGCTTTGTATGTTGCCTCGCGGTAGGCGTAGTAGCCCTCGCGGTGCCATGCAGAAAAGTCCCACAACACCATCCCGGCGACATACCAAAACCCGCCAGGGACTTCCGTCCGCAAGACACGGGCGGCGTGTTTAGCTTTCCATTTACAGCGAAGATAAAACAGTTTTGCTCTTTTCATTTCAAACATCATTCTCGTCTCCTTGGTGAGGGGGCAGGGGTAATGACATCCAGTGAGTCACCACGCCCTCAGATACGGCGACTGCGGAGTAATCACCCCAATTTTCTGTATTCTCATACCATCCTTGTTTCATGAAATAATAATCCAACTCTTCTGAGTATTCATCATCATCGTTACCATCAAAGGTTGATTCTTCTCTCCATCGCTCTAGGTAGTGACCAACAATGACACGCTGCTTGCCGTAGTCGTTTGTAAACGTTGCCAGCACATTGGCACCGTGAGAGGGCAGAGCGTCTTTAACACTGATCCACTCGCCACTTCCATAAATCGGGCATGTCACACTTGGCGCTTCTTGTATTGGGTCAACAAATCCAGTCATATTAGTTCCTCTGAGATGGCAAAACGGCCGTTGGTGTCCTATCGAACCAACGGCCGTTTCTGGCTAACTAAATGCGAAACGCTGGCGGGAATCCTCTCCCCACACGGAACGGGCTGGGCAAACCCCATCGTGGGTAACAGAGAAAACTTTATGACCCAACTGGCGTGGTGCCCCGCGCCGCGTATAACCACGGCTATAAGGGATATTGACAGAAAACTGAGTCAGGAAACTGTGCTTGTCGGCCAACTCCGCCGCGACTGCGGTAGCACGCTTAACCAAGCCGCGCCCACCATCCTGCGTGTCGCTGATAACAAAAATGCGACCTGTTTTGACGGTACAGATCGCATCCTCTGGCGTGCTATGAATTACGTCTGATTCGTTGTGGAAATTCACAGCTACGTGGCCTGGCTTTTCGGGATGGACATAACAGGCCGCGCCAATAACAGAAAAACGGGCAGAAACCAACTCTCCATTTCTGGTGTGAACCACTGCCGCCAGTTTAGCAGCTTGGAAATTTTGGTAGCCGTTCCCTATCAATTGATCGTGAAGCGGGAAAGGAAGCTCGCTGGGGGGAAGGGTAGTAAGAAACTTGCGGAATTCGTCAGGGCCATCCCATCCTGCCCCGCATGTGTTCCATTCGCCAGTAAAAACAGATTCCAAGTATTCAACCTGAATCGGGAAAAGTAGTTTGTCGTTCATGGTCTTAGCTCCGACATTTCAGATGTATTACAGATGAATGCCATCTTATCATGTTGTACAACATAAGTCAAGTGCCAGTTACTACCCCCTCCTTCTTCTCCATAGTTGATAATACCGCCAACTGCGAAATTTAGAAAGGTATTTGAAGACATCTATGCCCGCCATGCCAGTTTCCCCCTTGACACGTTGTACAACATCGAGTAGCATGTACAACATGGCAACAGGACATTCGGATAGACCACACGAAACGAAGATTACGCATTTTGTAGTGTCGCCTCAAATGTACCGCATTTTGGACAAACTGTTTCCCGCAGAGAAGCGTGGACGGCGTGTAGTCAAAATGAGCGGCATCGCTTATTTCATCCGCCAGTGCATTGCGGACGGGTTGGCGACGTATTACGGTATTCAGTTAGACGAAAAATATATTCACCCTCGCGGCCGCTGGTATCCCCCACAAAGAGCAGTGCGGCTGACGCAGGATGAAGACCAGGTGGACAATACGCAAACCGACTCGTCGGCCGAAGCGAATTGACACAACTTTCAGAGACAGACCATGAACCAGATTTACCCCCAACCAATTCACCAACAAAGCGATCTCTTCGCTGCTGTAGAAACGGCCGTTACGCTACTGAATAGCGGTGGCGGCAAGCGGAGCGGTCGGCTGAACCGCCGTACCAAGCATATCCGCTATGTATGCAAAATCATAGGTTGTCCAGCCGACGCACGGCAAATCAACCGCGTCTTACATTCGTAAAACACAAAAAATCGGCAAACAAACTAAAGGAGCATTGTGCAATGGAAACCGTTTCCTCTATCCTTGCGACTCTTAAACTACTTGTAATATTCGTGGTGGGTGCCTCGATCCTATATGCCACAGGGTATACCGTATACAAACTTGTCCCTTCGTTGCTGGAGTTGCCAAAACAAGCAAACACGAAAGAGCGTGCCGTTTTAGTTCTAGTCGGGCTTGGCATCTTGTGCCTAGTCCCGATCATCATTGGCTATCTCATTTCGTCCAGCATTCGCAACGTGTCAAACGCTGTAACGGAATCCGTACCTTATCTCGAACAGATGGGATCGATGGTGTCCGAGCAAATACTTCCCGATCCCGTTCGTGTCAGGGATGCGTGGCGGAATGGAGAAGTCCCCACCCGCGCACCCATCGTCACCGATCTGGTACCCACTGCCCAACCAGCGCCGACCCAGCCGCCGCAGGCAAGCGAGGCGACCGCGCAGCAGTCATTAGCAACGCCCGCCCCAACTTTTGATGCTGGAAGTTACGATCCATCCATAGATGTACCGCCCACGCCGAACCAATAGGAGTAGCCGCCATGAATTACGAAGAGCTCGAAGTAGACGACACCATAGAGCTGGAATTTTCCAACCCGCCCGTGCGCCTAGAAACGGCCGTTACGCAGCCTCCCCATGTCACTTGGGCTTCACGCGCTGGCGAGTGGCTAAACAGCCTGCGTCACCAGGCACGGGCGATCATAGCGGCGAAGTTAGCAGCTCTGTTTAGCTTGGGCGTGGCGGCTGGCTTGGTGTATGGCTGGATCATTGATCCTGTACAATGGACAGGCGCGACCCTAAGCCAGATGCCCGATCCAACAAAAATCGTACTAGTTGAGTCCCTGGCCGACCTGACGGCATACAACCCAAATTCTCTACGGCTGGCACAGGTGTCAACGCAGTGGGATGCAGCAGAAATGGCTTATATCGCCTGCTGGTTGCGCTCTCAGGGCGACGACGATGCGGCTGGCGCAAGATTCGAGTATGTAGCTGTACGCCTGACAGGAGCCAATTGTGACCAATAACACTGACGAGACGGGGCGCGGGCTGCCCCTTACGCCGGGCGAGAAAGTAGGCGCTGCATTAGGAACTATCATTGCCCCAGCCATGTATTTTCTGGTGTTCGATGGTACCAGCATGGCAACGGCCGTTCTGTTTGCCATCGGCGGAGCCATCTTCGGGTGGGCACTAGACATGAACATTCCCGGCCGCGTTGTGCATAGCCACGCTGTTCGTAGAACAGTCGCCGTCACCGCAACAAAAGCCGCTCGAAAGTCAGACGAAAAGCCCAGGGTCAGAGAAGACCTGGACTTTGGCGAAATCCTAGAAAACGGGCGACGGCTATTGGTTCCCGTTCGCGGCATGGGGCATATCCTCATACGAGGCATTACCCAAAACGGCAAAACAAACACGGTCTATTTCTGGTTCAAACAATTCCTAACAAACTTCGAGGCCGGTGATGTTCGCGTGTTTATCTTTGATGGCAAGCAAATGGACTGGAGGGCGTTTAAAAAGTATCGGTTCCTCATGGGGCCAGTTGCACAAACACCCGACGAATGGATGAAGTTGGCGCGTTTGGTTCGCTCCTTCATGGTGTATCGCCAAGGCAAGTTTAACGAAGCGCAAGATCACTTCGAGACGGTCATCAACAACATCGAATCCTATAACGCCATTGCGAACACACCAGAAGGCCGCGAGTTTGGCATGAGACCGTTGCCCGTCTGTATCGTTCTTCTCGATGAAGCTCAGCACATCATTTTGGAAGGTTACATTAACAAGTTGGTTACAGAAATCGCCACGCTGGGGATGGGGATGGGTATCTACTACCTCATCACCACCCAGTACAATACGGCAAACAACATCAATATGACCATCCAAATGCAAGCGAATTACACCCTGACCGGTTTTGTGTCTACAGACCTGAATTCTTACGCGACTGGCGGCAAACGGCTGCCGAAAGATGTGGACATGCACTATATCATGCAAGACATCAAGGGCCGGTTCTTGGTCACGCATCGCGCAATGTGGCAAACGGTTCAAATACCCTACGTGCCATTTGAAGAGCTAAAGGCACTGATGGACAAGCGGCATCTTGCTGCTGCACCCGAATGGCCTGATTTGCCGCAAGACAATAATAAAGACGATAATTTTGACACGTTCGCGCTTTCATTTGCCGACATGACGACTGAGCAGAAACTACAGCACATTGTCACAAACTTGGGTACCGATCCGTCTGTAGATGAAATTCAGGAACTGACAGGGCTAGGGCGAAGTTCCTCTTTTGTTTGGCGAAGTAAAGTGCGCGAAAAAGAAGAGTCCAGTCCAGTCCAGTCCGGCGAGGACACGGCTTAAAACGGCCGTTACAGCCATCATTTCCCAGTCCAGTGGGCTGGACTGGACTGGACTGGACTCATGAACTACCAATTGCTGTGGAATGAAACACGAACCAAACTGTATATTGCAGCCAAGTTTATCATCCTGCAAACCCTGATGATCACCGGCTGCCTTACGGTTCTGTTTATTGCATTCAATTATTGGATGCGCTGGGAAATGAGCAAACTACAAACACTTTCGCCATCTACTCATTATGCCGCTGAAATAGCTCAGGCGGCTAACCGCTACGGCATTGATCCGGTGCTGCTGGCGGGAATTGTGAAAGCGGAAAGCAATTTTGACCCCAACGCCGTTTCTTACGCTGGGGCAAAAGGTCTGGCACAACTGATGCCAGTGGTGTACGCGGATCACTGCGGCGGCATAGACCCGTTCAACCCCGTCCAAAATCTCACCTGTTCAGCCAATTACCTGGCATGGCTATTCTCACAGCTACCAACCGAAGAGCTTGTTGTGGCGGCATATCATGGCGGGATAGGCAATGTTTTGGCCTGCATGTGCGTGCCACGGCCGATAGATCGCGTCTATGTGGAGCGCGTGATGGCTGGCAAGGCACTGGCTATGGAGCGACCAACCTACACCACTATCCCGGCTGCGCTTCCCTCATCACTCTACGGGGGCGCAGGTTATATCAAAACGCAAGGCTGGCACCAGGGAGAAACGGCCGTTGCGGGCTACGATTTTCAGCACATGAACGGTTGCGGCGGTCGGCTGTATGCTCCTATGAACGGCACCATCACCATGAATGGCACAGAATCCGTTACGGTTGACGGCGAAGTGCTGACAAACACCATTCTGATTATCCAGAATGGCCCCGAATCCATTGAGATCGGAAGAGCACACGTCTGAACTCCAGTCACGTCAGTCAATCT
>CALKWL010000180.1 GCA_938004235.1 uncultured Gammaproteobacteria bacterium | reverse complement strand
AGATCAAACCCTTCTCAACCCACAGATCGCGATACTTGTTGAACATGCTGGTGATGACAGACTGTCCGACCGCACGCTCTCCACGAGCCTTGCGGGCGTTGTCGCGCTCAATGCAGACACCCACCGGCACCTCAAGGAAGTCGTCGTTGAAGCGCAACGCGGCGGAAAACTCGTCCGCGATGCTCTGCCAAGTGCCGTAATAATTCGGATTCAGATTCGTATCCGAAATGATCACCGACTTGTCGTTACCCAGCGCCTCGATGACGATCTTCGTCTGGATGGCCGTAACGAGGCTTTCGCGCCACTTCCTGAACTTGGCGTACTGACCTTCGCCCTGCAGCATGATCCGCAGGTCGTCGCGATTGACGTTCACGTACTCCGGGTTGTCCTTGATGTACTGCAAGGCCCAGGTCGTCTTTCCGGAGCCCGGAAGCCCCCTAGTAAGGATGATTTCTTTCGTCACGCCGCCTCCTGTTTCTCTTCGAGGTCGATACCCCAGTCAATCTTCTTCACCTGTTTCAGGAAGAAGGCTTTCCAGTCCGGCTCTTCCTGTTTTGCGAAATACATCATCGCCAAAGTGAATTCGTTTTTAGTCAGTGCTGACTGTGCTTTTATAGCATAGTCTTTGCGGGACAGCTCGCGATTCTCACGGTAAAACTCAGTCACCCGATTGATCGTCTCGTTCATAAGGCGGGTCACGATAAACGCCCACTCTTCCGCTTGTCGCCGGACATCCTCTTGATCCAGCAACGCCATCACATCGTCCAGTTCATCCTTAATGACCATCTCGATGAAAGCGGTTGGGCGATTGATGAAATCCTTGGCGCGATGTCGCTCCAAGTACCAGGGCGTCTTCAGCTTGATCCATTCGCCATTCGCGCCGACCACCACGTAACCCTCCATCATTGAGGTGTCTATGTACGATGTTAGACAGTCATGGTCGTATTTCTTGGTGAGATAGCCGCCTTGTGAAAGATTGCCAAAGGTTGTCTCAAGAATGTCACGCGGAAGGTATAAGCCACTCTCGCGATGTCGCGCATTCAGCACGATTAAGCCAGGGTTGCTGTAGTGAACCACGATCCGAAACTTCGGATCAGGACTCACCCACTCCATATTGACGGTGTAGCCTTCTCGCTCCAGTTGCTCCACGGCTGCAAGTAGCCAGTCGTCGCCATACAGGAACTCTTGTGCGGCTTTCGCGTGATCTGAAAACAGGCTTGTCTTGCTCTTAACGCGCACCTCTCCGTCATGCATGAAGCTCGAAATTAGTGAGCCATCAGCCTTCTCGTAAATCGCCACAACATCAGCCGGCTCAAGGCTCGGAATGTCGAACGCCGGATGCTCGCCCTTATTGAAGAACTTCTGCATGGGGCGCGAAGCGATTCGAATTGGGCGACCGTCGTCGCGAACTTCAAACATGATGCCGCGAGCTTCCAGCGTAGTTGGCTCAGCAAAGTCACGCGGGATCGCGGCGTGATACGAAAACACGCGGTACAGCTTGCCTCCCAGCGGGAAATCCTTCATGTAGAAGGGGGTCTTCTCGCCTTCGCACAGCTTCATCATGTGTTGGTACAGTAGCTCCATGTCTCCTCCTATACGGTTACAAGTTTGCCGCGCAGTCCGTACGCGCCTTCTTTCTTCATCGCCTCGTAGAACTCGCGGCGCTTTTCGATCAGCTTTTCCTTTGCCACCCTGCGTTCATCCGTCTTGATGGCGCGATACAGCGCCTCAAGCTCGTTTCGCGTGTACGCCATTTCGTGCTCAAGGTAGGAGTCCTTCTCAGCCTTGCTGTTGAAGACCACATTGAAGCGCGACCCAATGCTCACTTGATGATCCACGTTACTCACCGCTGAAAGAGCAATCCGGGTGCTTCGTAGGTGGTCATAGAGCGCTCGATATTCATGCCGCCGTGCTTATTTACCGTACAGTCATAGGTGAATCCATCCTTGTCCTTGACAAGCATGAGGCTGACGACAACTTCATTGGGGGTAAACGAGATTGAGTAGAGCTTTCCACTGAAACAGTAGGGCTCGTGGTTGTATAAGGGTAGCTTTCCCGCGACGGAATTCGCGGCACCAAAAAGCAAACTTACGGCCAAGATGGTCTTTTTCATTTTCACCTCCGAATTGTTGGAGCCAGCTGCGAGATTCGAACTCGCGACCTACTGAGCTAAGCTGGCCTCACACGTTTGTCACTGTTGACTTATCTTATCGCTTATACAGCGGGATAGCAAGTCAGAGATTGCTGGCAACGCGAGCGCGAATCTCTGACAGCGTGTGGATTTTTACCAGACGACCATCCTTGAACACGGTCTTCAGCAGCGAATCGTTTGCCGCTTCTCTTGAAACCTGATCAATCAGAACAAGACGACCGTCCTTCTTGACGACCTGTAGCAGCCCGCGTGCTGACCTCTTCGAACCGCTGTCGGTCTTAGGGTCTTTGAAGATTTCCTGCCCTTCCCCGTTAATCTCCACGTAGGTCGATTTCATCGCCATTCCATGCGTATCTCGGGTTACGTGCTGATATGTGTAAGAACCAATGCCCAACACCACGTTTGTCGATGCAAAGCCCCTCCACCGTAGCCGCTCCAGTATGTCTTCTGCGCGCTCAAGGGTGATCGAGTCGCCATAGATCGCGCCAATATGCGGGTCAAGCTGAATGTAGCCAACCTCGTTGTGCTTGCCACCAAAGATTCTGTAGAGCAGCTCAATAACCCCGTACCATTCCGGGGAGCCCATTTCCGCATTCGGATCGCCACACAAAATGAGCGCCGGGTCGCCGGAGTCCGGACGAATAACGACCTTGCCATCTCGCACCAAAATTTCATCTTTCAGGCGCGGCAAGAAATCGGTCAGAACCTGCCAAAGATCCCAAGTATCAGACACGATGGACACGATGCCGCTTGGGTAGGTTTCTGTGATCAGGCGCTTGAAAGTTTCGAACTCACCATCCTTGGAACCTGCGCACATAACCGAATGCTCAGTTGCTGGCACAGAGAACCCCAGCGGCTCATCAACTTCGCCCGGATAGAAGCGCTCTGCGACCTCCAGCGCCGGAAGTGTGTCAGTTCCGAGACTGCCTGCGGCCAGATGCGCGAAGCCGGAAATGGCTGCGGCGTGACGCCCGCCCATACCTCGGAACGAGAAGTCATGACCCTGGAATGGAACAAAACCCATATCTCCGCCTGTCATTTGCGCGTACCGTTCGAAGAGTTTGCGGTAAGCAAAGTATGTAGTGGCTGAGGTCACCGGCAGCCAGCACTCAGCGGACAACACAGTTTCAATTACGTTAGTAACCCACGCAAAGTCCGGGTGCGTATTCTCGACCGTGAACATTGGAACGCCGTATGGTACAAACGAACCTTCCGGCAGCGCCTTGATTTCGATTGGTAGGTATCCAAGATCATGTAGAGCCGCAATGTGCGACACGTCCATGTCGCCACCAAGCACGGCATCTACGGTACGCTTGTACTTGTTGACCGCAGCGGTTTTCGGCATTTCAAAGAAGGTAGAGTTCCACTCTTCCACCAGGTAGTCTGCCATGAAAATCTGCAAACCAACAAAGATCACACCACCCAGATCAGTATTGGAGTGCTTGCCCGAACGCGCAGTGAAGTTCGAATAGACCTTCGTGATGCCGGCGGGGTACTGATTTACGTGCCCGATCTTATAGGCGTCTTTCGAAAGCGGTGCAAAAAGTCTCATATGTATTTGACCCCCGTAACATTGTTGATGTTGTTGAAGGTATAAATGCTGGTGTAAAACTTCATCAGTTCATCGATACCGTGTGAATAAATGCCGTGTGTCGTGTACAGCGACAGACTGGCCGGGCGCTCGTAGTCCTTGCTACCAACGTCCGTCAACAGCTTGGCGAGTTCAAGGAACGTGCGTCCGCCGTCGCAGATGTCGTCCAGTATCAACAGATGCTTGCCGCCAACATGTACACTGCCCTCGACAAGTCGCATTGACGTAATGCTGCCGGACTCCGGATCGCGGACCTTTTCGAACTTGATCAGCGGCTTGTCGAAGTGCTGCGCCACGTCAAAGACAGATTGGTATGCGCCCTTGTCCGGAGACACCAGCGCATCCGCATTCTCGATCATGCTTGTTCCGTAGAGCGAGTACGCCAGTATGGTCCGCTTGCTGATGGATGTGATGCCGGTAACGTACTTGAAGGCGGCTGGGCTGTGTACGTCATAGGTGACTACCTTCCGAACGCCTAAAGCATGTAGCATCAAGCCAAGCATTCTCAACGAGTGCGGTTCGCCAGCGTTACATACACGATCCTGTCGTGCGTACGGCAGATAAGGAAGCTGTAGCACGACCTGATCTGGCGGCACACCCATATTCATTACGGCGTCTACCGCGCTAAGTGCCTGCATAAGCATCGTTGAATCTCGCACATCTGCAGAAACGATGACCTGATGTCCGTAATCACGAGCTAATTCGAGCACCAAGCGCAATGGTTTTGATAGGCGCACGATGACCTCGCCCCCTGAGAACAAGTGAAGTGCCACTTCGTGGCGAAACCCTAATATTTCCACGTACATGTAATTTATCTCCTAAATAGCAACGGGCGCAGCGATCTTGCCGAGATGGCGATAACCAACCACCTCAAAATCATCGAGGGCAAAGTCGTCAATCGACTCGACCTTCCGCTTGATCTTGAGTGTCGGCAGAGGCAGATTCTCTGTGCGCTTCAGATAGCGCTGAACCTGATCATCGTGATTCAGGTACAGATGCGTATCGCCGCCGGTCCAAATGAACTCTTCCGGAACCATGTTCGTCAGGTGCGCGATCATATGGGTCAGCAGTGAATAACTTGCTATGTTAAACGGAACACCAAGGAAGCTGTCTGCCGACCGCTGATAGAGCTGGCAGGAGAGTCCATAGCGCGGAATGCCGATCTCATCCAAGTCTTCGTGCGTGTGACACGACATCACATCCCTGCCACGCACAATCTTAGCCTCGTGGTAGCGGTCTTCGTACGAAAGTGGTCGCGCATAGAACTGAAACAGCACATGGCACGGCGGAAGCGCCATCTCTCCGGACTCTACGTCCGCCACGTTCCAGGCGGAAACGATGTGCCGACGACTCAGCGGATCAGACTTAAGGCGAGCGATGACGTTCTGGACCTGGTCAATCTCACGCGGATCAATCCGCGACCCCGCTTGGATGAACTTAAGATCGCCCGAGCGCACATCAAGCCAACTGCGCCAATTGTGACCATAGATCGGGCCAAAGGTGCCGTCGTCCTTGACCCACTTATCCCAGATGTGGTTGTTGTGTTCATGCAGATAGCTGATATCCGGATTTCCCTGCAGGAACCATAGAAGCTCAGTTGCGATCAGCTTGAACGGGGTGAATTTCGTACCCAGCAGCGGAAACCCTTTGCGAAGGTCGAATCGCATCTGGTACCCGAAGATAGACCTCGTGCCGACGCCAGTGCGATCGCCCTCAATCACGACCCCTTCAGCCAAAATCTTGGCGTACAAGTTGTGAAACTGTTTCATGTTAGCTCTCTGCCACCTCGTTTCTTTCCAACACGTCCGCGAACGCAGCATTGACCATTGCTACGGCGAACATCGAAACGGTCGGCTCGTACTGCTCAACAACCTTTTGGATTTCCCGCATGCACTCGATCACCTTGACCTGATCTTCCTTGGTGAAGAGTTCGGTCATGAGCTTCGCGCCCTCTTTTGTAAAACTTCCTGCCGGATTTGTCATAGTTGTATTACCTCGTGTAAGTATTAGGTTCCGCAGGGAACCGGAGAAACGAGCGCGCACCGCCCGATATATGTTTTAAGTGACTTTTTCGCACCGAGAGTCCGGGCCAAAACACCACTCGACTTATTGTCGATCTTCTGATACAACCTGCCGTGCCAGTAGAACTTCTGATTGTTGAAGACATCGCTTACAGGCACACGATAAATACTGTTCATAAACACCTCCGTTTAGTCGCTGCATAATTCATTGCTGCGTTGCAGTGATTGAATTATGCAGCGACTACTCCGGGGGCTCAATCACGAGTGAGTGAGTTCCCTATACTTTGCCTTTATTCGACAAACGCTGTCGTTACGATGTAGTAAATAGCCCACACGAATGCAACAACAATTGCGGGAATAACAAGCGTTAAATTACGAGCCTCACTCGGGCTCATTAGAGTAATTTGATCTTTTGATTTGGTTACCGCAACCAAAAAGATCGCGATCACAACGAAAACGATATAAATTGCAAGCCATATCATCAACAGCCACCTCCCAATCCGATACCCTAGTAGATCCCGACGATCACTAGCACCATCACTAGCGCCCAGATCGCGGGTTTGAATGCGTACATAAGCACCTCAAAAGCGGACGGTTGCGCCTTTCATGATCAGCCCACTGCACACAGTTCCACACACGCGAACGCCGACTGAGTTGGTTGCGCAGAAGCGCGTGGAGTAGAAGTCGTCTTTCCCACAAGCGAACCAGTCGTAACCGCCCGCCTTGATGTCTGAGAAGCCCGCTTTCTCAAGCGCACGGCGGGCGGCATTTGGGTTGTCGCAACCAGACAGCAGTACGGAAGCCGCGATTGCGGCAATAAGAATTAGTTTCTTCATATTGTCACCTCCAACGTTTTTCACTCATTCATAACTTACACGACGAAGCGAGGTAAGTCACGCATTACTTGTCGATCTGATCAACTGCCCAGGAGATATCCGCGTGGTCGAAGCTTGCCTTTACCAGCTGCGCATACCGCTTGATCTTTGCACTGGATTGCGACTCGTAATCCCATATCGGAGCCGTGGACGCCCACATCTGGATGAAGCGCCACGACTGGTCGATGCCGTCATGATTCAAGGTGCAGTCAGAACAGTCTTTCCGTACCCTGCCGTACTTATCGGTGAAGACCTTGTACGGACCAGGGCATTGCTGATTCATGAGCGGGCAATAGCAGAAGAGGCAGTTGAAATCCTCTCGCTTTACGCCCTTGTGACATGGGAAGAATTCGCATTCGCGATTCGTAAACCCCTTGAAATTCCTATAGGTCATATTCGTCCCACTCTTCCAACAGATATTCCTCCCACAAATCCGATTCAACCGCTTTCATTTCGCCATCCAAGCTCACCATCTCCGACGACGGCCATACGCTCCAGAGATTGATCGGTCCAAACTTGAATTCTGCCCACATGTCGATCCCCTTGCGAGGGTCTGTCATCCGTGACTGACCTTCTCGCTTAGAGTTATCAGCGCTCCTGCGCAACCTGATTCTCGTTGAACGACACCGGGCAAGCCCCGCCGGCACAGTCAACGTGCTCAAGACCCACGTCTTCCTGCACCTCCTCTTCAGTCATGATGGCGTTGACGATCATTTCGTACTTCGCCTTTGTGACCGGCTCTTCAGGCTGATACTCGAACGCGGTCGCGTCTGTCTGTGGCATCACGGAACAGCAACGGACGCTCGACTGCCCGTCGATCAAGGTGCTGCGGAACTCTTCGTAGCCGACTACCAGCGGGTCGTACTTCAGCGTGTACGAAACCTGGTTGCCAGAGTCCGGAAGCAGATTGCCTTCAGCATCGACGCCCTGAATCCAATACTTCTCCAGCAGGCGAAGGTACTGATATTGTTCTTCCGGGGTGGCTTCCGCTGCGGTCACGAGCTTGTTGCCCATACCCAAGCGACAGATGGCCGGCTGCGTGGGGAATCCGACGATGGTGGTGCCGGAATAGACCTGCAACTTGCGGACTGGATAACCCTTGTCCGCGTAGGTCTGAATCAGCGGATCGTCGTTGCGGAACTGTACCCACCGCAGATACTCGCGCATCGACGGCAAGTGTGCGCCTTCAGTCAAACCGAACAGCTTCGACGTGGTGCCGGCAGGCTTGATAGTTGTGTCGGTATGCGGAACAGAAACACCCAGTTCTTTCGCGTACCTCTCTGCCTCTTCTGCTACGGCGCGCTTGAAGCGATTCATCATCAACCAGAAGTCCTTCGATTTCCCTTCGTCCACGATGTCTTTCCAGCCGTAGCCGAAACGCTTGTAGGCGTATTCGTGCAGACCAGTGATACCCACACCGATACGATTCGTACGCTTGACCTCCCGCCCGTACAGCGCGTCCATCAGATTCGTGCGGATCAGCGCACGGGTGGTTGTGCGGAAGGCATCCTCAGCGTCGTCGTCATCCTGCGCGTGGAACGGAACCACGTCCGCGATAACGCAATAGCCGCCCAGCATCATCAGCGAGATTTCGCCACATGGGTTGGTGATTTGCGTGTACTTTGCGCTAACTACCTTCTCTGGGAGCTTGCTGGTCAGGCACTTGGTGTCCTCGTCCAGCTTGTAGCGTTCACTTTCCGCGAAGTCACCGTCGAGATAGTCCAACAGACCGTCGTTACGCTGATTTAGCTTGTCCTGATTGATGATGCCAGGTTCACCAGTGCCGTCGAAGTAAGAGGCTTCAGCGATGGTGTCCAGCACCTTCTTTGCATGCAGCGCCAGTTCCTTCGTCTCGTCACTTTCGAACCGCAGGTCTTCGTCCGTCGCCTTGACCAGCTTCCAGAACTCGTCGTCGGCGGTCACCGAATTGTTTGACGACCACAGGAAGCCCATGTAACCCCACGGATTCTCCTGCTTCATCTGAGCAATTTCCCCACCCGACTTGCCGAGGAACTCCAGCGGGCGCTTGACAGTAATGAAGTCCAGCACATTCTTGTCGCGCCAAGTTTTCGTCGCCATACGTGCTGCACGACGAGCGCCACCTACCAGTACGCACTCCGCGAGGTAGTGGTCCGCATACATCGCCTGACGCCATGGTTCCATCGAAGAGTCGCGGAGGCGAGCAATGTGCTTGATGGCGTCCATCAGAGGGCCTGGGCCAGATGCCGGGCGGTTCTGCATGCCACCAATCGGAGCGCCACGCGGACGAACATCGGAGAAGTCCAGTAGCAGCACCTTATTGCGGTGAACACCTTCGAACGCCATGACTTCCATGCGCTCAATAGCCTTTGCCCAACCTTCACGCGAGTCAGGCACCCGGAACTCAACGATGTCGGCATGTGCGTAGAGGTGACGAGCGTTACGGACGCTGAACGCGTCAATCTGGCCACTCAAAACATCTTGGTGGGATTCATCGATAACCGGAATGACGACCGGCAAGTTCGACCAATCTACGCACATTAGGTTGTCGTCGTATGCGCGACCAACACCCGAGCCATTCAGCAGCAGGTAGAAAGTCAGGAAGCTGACGGCCGACGTTGAGCAGTTACCCGTTAGTAGTCCATTTGCAAGCGTAAAGCCACTTGTTACAGGCTCTTCTGGGCAGTAAACCGCGTCAGCGCCGACAGGATTAATAGATTCGACCTTCCATGCTACATTTTTTCTTAGCCTAATAACATGCAAAGCTTTTCCGTTTTGGAAAGAACCGTCATCTTCGTTTCGCTCCATAACTCGATGAGAGGTGACGTTATAGCCAGCATAGGCGGCGTGCTCTTCTAGCCAGTTTGCCGCCTCAATGTTCGCCGTACTTATTTCCAACCCGCTACCATAGCTTTTGTAGCCATCTGCCAACCACCATCCATAAATGAAACCCGCCAGATACTCTGGGTCTCTGGTAAATGGCAGTTCTTTTATGTAGGGCACCTTTCCAAGATAATATACTCGATCGCCATTCGCGTGCGACGGTGTGGTGTGTTTATAATCGGCATGATCTAGCCACTCGTGAAGTTCGTCTGCCACCGAATCCTGCTTGCAAACTCGAATAGAGGCATATGTACGTCCGCTAGACACGCCTAGGCGATAACTGTCCTTGCGGCTCTTGTGCGCCGTGCCATCTCCGAACACAATTCCATGCACGACCCCCTCGGCATCAATACCAACATCAGCATGAGTCGGCCGCAATACGTCTCCAACCTTCAAGTTTTCGGTAACCTCCCCATTGGAAAGGAACCAACGATGATTAGCGGTAGCTGTAACTGTTTTTCGAACCTTACTGGAGCCCGTTTTTAGTGTGATGTCGAACAGCTCTTGTGTACCGTGCTCATTAATTTTGGCGGGCCGCCACGTCCCATCTGCTGATTTTACAGTGACAACCTCTCCGACCATCTGATTTAGCGCCCTGTTGCCGTATTCTTGAGTTAGGATTTCGGTAGAGCCATGTAAACAGTTCGTGAACACCTCAATGTTGCGATTCGGCTGATCCTTGTCGCCATGCTGCAAATGACGACCGGACATTAGGACAGACGCCTGACGTAGATGGTGGTGCAGTGCGTCAAACTCAGCATCGCGGCGCTCTTCACGTGGCTCCAACAAGCTGTTGCCCTGTGCCACACGCTTCGCGACATCTGCCCAGCTTTCCTTTTTCTTCTGGCGGAGCGCTTGAATGGTTACGTCAAGTACATCGCCACGACGTTTGACTCGATACTCGTCGTACTCGTAACCCTGGCTGCGAGCCTGCTCTTCAACTGCCTTTTCAATCGAAATATCATCCCTTGCCCCAATGGTGTACTGAATTTCCTTTGGCTTCCTGAACTCATGCGCGACGAGTCGGTTGATCGTCCTGTCGGCCACTGCGTCGCCGATTCCTTTGGCGTAATGACGCGCCCTTGTTTTCTCTTTCATACTTCTTACCTTTCTATTTGCGATAAAAATCAACCCGAGCGAACCGCTCGCCGGGTGACATTTGATTAGCGGGAGTCTCTGATTATAACTCGGGTCAGTCGTGACTTACTATGTGATTACCAAGAGCCATACTGTCCGGGTGACTTCTTAGAGGTAAACGTTGGCTCTTCATTGACGATCACCGGACCCTCTTCGACCACCTGGGCGCTGCTTCTGTTGAGCTTGTTGATGGCCTGCTCCTCTTCCTCTTTGGTAAGATTGTCACAGCCGGAATAATAGTTGCGGCAGTACGCTTCAAACACAAAGGCATAACTGCGATAGTCATCTTTCTCTTCCAGTGTGGCGCGCGGACAGCCAACACACTTCCCGCCGCGCTGCTTGAGCATTTCGGCAAACCTTTGCTTATAGTACCTAAGCACCCCTTTATCTCTGATCACTTCATCGCGATCCACATGAAGTGCGAACTTGCCACGCTCTATAAGAAAGCCAGGCGGAATCTCAATCGTGTGTGTGGTTGCTTCAAACGAAGCGCCCATATCCAGACCTGTCATGACCATTGCGTATCTTTTATTCATCACGCTCCCGTTTGTCTAAGCGCAGTTTACGTCACGACTGAGTGACTTTCAATCCGGCAAGTAAAGCACGCATTTGGTAGAACTGATCGCTCTGAACACCTGCATACAGCACCGCCACTGCATCAGCCAGATGCTCGTTGCTATTGAGAGGAACCATCTTGCCCTTAGACTTTCGCATGATCCAGGGCGCATCAGGGTGCATCGCCATTGCCCATTCAATCATTTCCTGCTTGCTCGCGGTCTTTGTGCCTACCGTAGCGAGCTTCACTTCTGTTGGCTGAAGCTGAATGATTGGCGTATGGACAGCTCCAAGCACGCCTACGGCAATTCCGAGAGTCCACGATGCCCTGGCGCTCTGCGTACCTGTTGGCACCTCAGAGAAGATCACAGAAACCCCCTCAGTATTGCTCAGAATGGCCCTATTTAACTCGCGAGAGCGGCGAAGATCGTCGCTGTTCTTGCGAACGTCCTTGTGTTTGCTTGTCTCAGTTTGTATAAGAACCAGATCATCCACTGTGATCTGACCACTTTGCATGTTGAACATGGCGTGGGCGATACCCCAGTTGGCGAACGCAGGGTCAAACCCTACGATCCGAATTTCACCAGCTGCCATAATGATTCAACCTCTCATAGCGCCCTACCATGACTTCCTTCTCTCGCTCCTGCTCGACCCTCTTCGTCTGCCGCCTGATCTTCGCGAGTGCCTTATCAAAGCTATCGTTAAAGAACGTCTCGGACCAGTCGGTAAAGCCAGCCAAGAAATCCTGTGCCTCCTTTAGCTTGAATTCGTAGCACTCATACGCTGAGTTTAAGTCTTCAGGCGG
The DNA here is from genome assembly GCA_938004235.1 of uncultured Gammaproteobacteria bacterium. Lineage (GTDB taxonomy): Bacteria > Pseudomonadota > Gammaproteobacteria > Halothiobacillales > Halothiobacillaceae > Thiofaba. The sequence goes on along the minus strand of CALKWL010000180.1, from coordinate 5,267 downwards.
GATGCTTTTCTGCGGCACAAACCGGAAGATCAGCTGGTTGCGCTTACCAAAATACGCGTCCACCAGCAGTAGCTTTTCGTCGCCTACGAAATGGTCTTTTCGATACTTCTCACCACGATCCCTTCCGTACGGGAAAAAGCGCTTCGTCACCGAGAACGGTTGATTCACCGTAAACGGATCGCGATCCTTGACCACGCTTGATTCTCTGATCTGCTGAATCAGATCATCGGTTGTCATATCATCAATCGACATTTTTACCTCTCAGTTAGTTAAGAACACCTGTTATTTCTGCCTTTCCGTTGACCTTCTCAACGGTTGCTATTTGTCGGCACCAATCTGCAAGATCGTTATGAGAAATAACCAAAACAGTACCTCTCTGTCGGGCCTTCTCGTCGAGAATACCCATAAGCCTCTCAAGCCCGGCCTCATCGAGTGCGTGATCGATTTCATCCGCCACGTAAAGTTCAATGGGCTTGGCTGCTCTACTTGCCACAAGGTCTTGTAGTGCCATAGAGCATGCAAGTCTAACTTTCCGCTTCTCACCGCCAGATAATCCCGCAAACTGATCCGCTCCGGTTCCGTTGGTGACTTCGATGTTGAACTTCTCACGCGCCTCTCCTTTCGCCGTATAAGCAATCGTTGACCAGATGGCAGACAGATTGCCGTCGCTCAGTGAGCCCAGGTAGTGAGCCGTCCTATCGTTAAGATAAGGCGTTACCGTGTCCAAGATATGCGCTCTTACACCAGCGGGGCTGAACACCTGCACGGCCGCTTCGTATAAGGGCAGGTCGGCAACGAGCATTTTTTCGGCGGCAGTTTCCTTTTCCAGCTTTTCGGTTGTGTCGCTCACCGCTGACTGAACTTCGGACAGCAAAGAAATATAAGGGTTCTCTGCCTTCTTCAGTTCCTCTAAGCTTGCCTCAAGAGATTCAATTCCCTTCTGGATCGTCTGGATAGCTTGTTGCTGGGCAATCAGACCAGCTTTCTCGCTGGATAGGACGCGCTCCCTCGCGATAACTTCGCTGACATCCGTCATCGTAGCTTGAAAGTCTGAAAGACGCTTAGAAGCGCTTACAACGTCTGCCCGTGCAGCGTCCAGTTGCGACTTAATCGCTCGCAGTCCGCTGACAGACTCCGCCAGCGCGTCGTTCGCAATCTGCTGCTTCTGCTCAAGATCGCTTTCTTCGATAGGCTTTCCGCACTCCTTACATGCGGTGCCGACCATATCGCACACATGTTCGGCTGCATGTTTCATGCGCTTAACTGCATCCGCAAGAGAGCGAGCCTGAAACTCATAGTTCGCGGCGCTCATTTGTGCGCTGGAAACCTCATGCTGGAGGCGCTGCTCTTCGGCCTTCTCCTGCTTATGCCCGTCGAGTGCGCTCTGTAAGGCGGCACTTTCCGCATCGATTTCGGTCATGCGCCCCGTATCGAACGCCATCGTCATCTTGTCTTTCTTGACCCGCTCGTTCTCAATCTCCTGTAGGCGCAGATTGACCTTTGCGATGCGGTCAGTTTCGAATACGTCCTTCATCTGCGAGAACCGCTGGACGTTGCCTTGCTCAGTCTCAACCGCGTTGCGTGCGGCTACAGTCACAAGTTGCTGCTGGGCAAGCTTGCTGTTGTGCTCGCGCAGGCGCTCACGCGCCTGTTCATGCGCGGCCTGTAGTCGATTAATTCCGGCTGACTCTTCAATCAGCGCCTTCAGATTCTTGTCGGTCATTCCGGGTAGATCAGGCATTGCATCCTGACCCGCGTAGATGCCTGCAGCGAACACCTCATATGAACAGCCGATAATCTGCTCGACCAACTCCTGTGTCAGCTTATCCGTACCCTTCGTTAGATCGACCGGCTGACCCGCGTCATCCATCGTCTCGACAAACAGGCGGTTCTTCAGTCTCCCGTCTTTGCGTCCGCGACCGATATAGAACACATCGTCGCCATCCTGAACTGTCAGCCATACGCTACAGCTCTTCCCCTCTTTGAGATTGACGACTGCATCGCCAGTCACGCCTCGTGCCGTCTGTCCGAACAGACACCAGCAGATCGCGTCTGCGATTGACGACTTGCCAGCCCCATTGGAACTGGCACTCTCATCGTCACTGTTGATTCCCTGGATAAGAACCAAACCCTTGTTTGCAAGATTCAGTTCCGCTTCGCCGATGGTCAGGAAGTTCCGAATCCTTAGCTTATTGAACTGCATCTGCCGCCTCCATGATTTCCGCGCATAGGACGCTCAAGCGCTGCTTGTCGCCATAGTTGTCCTGTTGCTGTATGTACTCGTCTACGGATTGTCGCAGCGTGACGCTGGTGTTCACAGTGCTTTTTCGCGCATTGTTCTTTGGTTTCCTGACTGGATGGACGGCGACCGCCAGTGCGCCAAGTTGCGTCAGGAACTCCCGCATTTCCTCAACCTCGGACTCTTCCTCGATTGGCAGTTTGACGCGGACATAGTTGCCCTTTACTTCCTGCTTCGCCTCTTCCTCAGACTGCCAGCCCGAATTCACATCAATGAAGAGTGGCGCTGAAGTGGGAATGTGCAGAATCTGCCCGTCACTCTCCGCGATAACTCCGCCAGCAATCGATCCAATGTCACCCCATGTCTGATGGGTCAGCGCTCCAACCGAACACACTGCGCCTCCATGTGCGCCTGCCGGAAAGACCTTGTGATTGTGATAGTGCCCCGCGAACACGCGACGGAAGCCAAGCTGTGCAAGCTCGCTCACCTCAAGTCCGTGATCCGGAATGCCCTTGATGATGCCATTGACAGGCGCGTGAATGATTACGTCAATCAAGTCCGGATTGGCATACAGGCGTACGCGCTGCGACAGGAAGGATCGCAGCGCGCCGACATTGCTCTTCCAAGGCACGACAAGCACGGAATGATCGGTATCAAGATCGACCATTGCTTCATCGACATACACGTTTACACCGATGTCGCGCAGCGCGGTGCTGGCATTGGTCATCACGCGAGAGTCATTGGTTTCCAGATCATGATTGCCTGGAATCATGTGGATCGTCATGCCAAGCTCGTTGACGATGCGAGTATAGGTACTCAGGACAGGATTCAGAACGGACGGGGCAATACTGCCTCGTACGTGGAAGCAGTCGCCTGCATGGAACAGATGTTTGCACCCCGCCTGGGCCATGCGCTCAGCAATGCGGTAATTTTCGCTCAGTTGGATGAGCAGCCTGCTATTCACACCGCGATCATCGACCGTCGCAAACTGTTTCCAGTTATGGAAGTGTGTATCTGAGATCAGACCGTATTTCATTGCGCCTCCTGTTGCTTGATTCTTTTTAGATAGATAACCGTCGCGTCATCGTAGTAGTTGTAAATCATATTTCCGTACAGACGGCGAAGCAACTTTTCGAACTTCTCTACCATCGCATCGTGTGACTCGTAAGCCTTCAGCAGCATCATGTGATTGGTATCGGCATGTTCTTTCATCAAGCTAAGCTTGTTGCCGTGAATCACTTCAACAACAGTCGCATGACCAAAGACCTCTTTCTTGCGCAGGTCAAAAAGAGCAACGGCAGCACCCTTTCTAATCCTCTCGCTCCACGCCTTACCAAGTCTGAACGTACTGAACACGTCAAAGATGCCAGTCTTGTCACCGAAGCCGAGCGTAGGGGCAAACATTTCACACCTTCTAATCACCCCCTTTATCGTACATGTCGGCACTGCACCGCAGTAATCACACAAAACCCGGTTCGATGTATATGCGCCATCTTCAGAACGATAAATGACTCGCATATCGCAAATAGGCTGCTTCTCCATGCTGGTTCTCCATAGGAATGAATTGCATGGAGAAGCATAGCCCGTGTACAAACTTCTGTTTATGGCAGAAGTGCTTCCAACTCTGGCAATTTCCCTTCAGCGTTGATCATATCGATCAGTGGCTTCTTATGGTGTTTCTTGCCATCCGTCCACTCAATCCACGCACCTGCCGTGTTCAGCTTTCCAGACATCGTGAGGTAATCGATAAGTGACCCGACAACATCGAAGTACCCACGACCATCCTCGTCGAACATGAACCGCCAGGTCGCCTCCTGAAACGGCTTGGCGACCTTGTTCTTGATCACCTTACAGCCGATTTCCTGTCCGACGAACTCTTTGGTCTTTCCGCTACCCTCGATGATCTTCTTCCGACCCAGCTGGATACGAACCGAGGAGTAGAACTTGGGCGCTTTTCCGCCAGGGGTAGTGGTCGGATCGCCGTACACGACGCCCGGCTTCTCACGCTCCTGATTCAAAACCAGAATCAACATCTGGAACTTCTCGGCATACAACGCAAGCGTTGGGAACACAGACGAACAGGCTTTCGCGAGCGCAAGACTGTCGTTCATACCCTGCTCGTCAACTTCCTTGGCGAACTTTGACTGTGGAACCATCGATGCCAGCGAATCAAACACAACCACAATTGGAGCGTCTTCGGGGATCGCTTTGCTTTCGCGCACGGCCTTTGCCAGCTTGATGACGGTAGTAACTGAGTTTTCGAACGTATCCGGGGTCTTGAAAACCCACTGCCCGTCAGTGCGAAGCCCAAGAGACTCGCCCTGCACGTAGTCAAACGACCGCTCGTGATCCATGAAGACGGCAAGTCCGCCCATTCGCTGTGCATTCGCCATGACGTTCGTCGCAATCGCGGTCTTTCCGCACGACTCTGGTCCGAACATTTCCACGATGCGGCCGACAGGCATACCCTTGTCAAAATCGCCACCGATTGCTTTGTTCAGTGGTTTGAATCCAGTATCAAGCCAGGTCTGAACGCCCATGTTGATGTCGTTGCCACCAACGGCGTTGTTAATGATATCGGCCAAATCAGCCATTGTAGTTCTCCGAAATACGATGAAACGGTACGAGGAAGTTAGGCAGGTCATTCAGTATTGACTGAAACCCGTGTTCCTCGCAAAACATTTGGAATTTATCTACTGACACCGCAGCAGGAACACGAACCTCAAGACGCTCAGTGGTTACTTCGGGCGCTCGACGCAAATCCATCAGACGAATGTTGCGCTTGAACGACTCGCTGGGTGCGGGGTATTGCTTTTTGCGGTACTCAAACGGCTGATCCTCTACGAGCCTCGCAAGCGTCTTGGGCAGTTTCAGATTCTTCTCGACGGCAGCTTGTCTGAACGCTGCAACCGATTTGTACTCAGCAATCAGAGCCTGCGCCGTCTTCTCACCAATGCCGCCTACGCCCGGAATCGTGTCTGACGCATCGCCCGTCAGCGCTTTCGCCTCGACAAACGCCTTCGGAGTC
>CALKWL010000179.1 GCA_938004235.1 uncultured Gammaproteobacteria bacterium | reverse complement strand
CGATTTTTTGCAGGTCGAAACTGACTTGAGCCTACTGCAAAGCGCCGCAGAATTGGCAGAGGTTTTTTCCCTGCGCGCCTACGACAGCGTGCATCTCGCAGCAGCACGTCATTTGCATCAACGAGCGCCATTACCGCTATTGTTTACTTGTTTTGATAAACGCCTGAACTTAGCCGCAAAAGTTCTGGGGATGCAGTCTATTCAAACCGCGACATAACGCCACCCATCGTGGTCGTTAATCCGGACATGAGTCGCATTGGTGAACCTGTGTGTTTTGCTAGTGGAAGCGTCTGTAGTCAAATCCCATCTCACTTCAGTCAATGCCATTGAAAGGCCAACAATGTTTGGTAGCCATCACCTCGGTTGGTGCGTATGCCTGAGATGCACATCTCGTCAAAACTAACTACGCTGCCCTAGCCATCGGCATCTTCACATCCAGCACCAGCTCATCAAACGGCGCATGAATCTGACCCTGTTCATTGCGTTCAAGAATGTGCCACTCCAGCAGCATCGCCACATCCTGATGCACGTTTTTGTAATTACGTTCGCTGCGTCGTGCCAATTCGGCCACGCTCATGGCACCGTGCTCCCGCAGCACTGCGATTAAATCCCAACGTTTGGCGGTGAGAACACCCAGCATCGTGCCGATCTCGGAAAAGCCGATGCCGAAATAGGGTGTCACGGCTTCATTGCGTTCCAGAGCTTCCATCATCGAAGCAGCGTTCGCCAGACTATCACTCAGCGGTTGACCCACGCGGACATGCAAAATGTGTTCGTTCATGTGTTTACCTCGTCGATGTCACGCATAAAATCCAGCATGAGCTGTTGCGGACTGACCCATGTGTAGGCCACTTCTTGCTCACCCAGGTGTTTGTGGTCGCCTTTGCCACGCTCGTTGTCATAGCCCACCACACGCTTACCGTCCACGATGTACACCAGCCTGTATTTGAACAGATGCTCGGATGGTGGCACAGGATGCGGTACACGCCAGATCACGACTTCAATCAAACCCTGTCCATGCGTTTCCTTGGTACGGTAAATCAGTTCAGCGTTCATGCATCCAAGGATCAAAAAAAGTAGGCTATGGTTTTTTGTACCACAACATAAGCATTCAAAAGAGGCAAGCTGACTGAGCGGAATGTTCAGATCAGCCTATCGAAGTATCAAGCCGGATGATTGACTTCGTTCGATTCACGCACCGGGTCATTGATTGGAAAAAACTCCTCCACAATCCCGCTGCCTTCTTCCTCACTGTCTTCAAACGCGCCATTGCTCAAGCCAAGGCGTGCCGAAGCATCCAGAGCGTCCTGATGAAACCTGCATTCAAGCGTTTAGCAAAAGATTCACAAAGGAGAAAATAAAATGGCCATGTTTCTTGGGGCTCTAGCGAGCCTCGTTTGGACATTGTTGCTCGTTGCCGGCGTGTACCACTGGGTGAGGAAACATCATCCACAGAAGGACAAATACAACGAGCACACCTAAGCGCACCTGAACCTTGAAGCCCTGCAATCCGTGTTCACTACGTCATACGTTTGTCGAACAAGGATTTATGAACGGGTAGGTTGACACGCCGAGCATGTAATGGTCAACAAAACTTGGACAGTGCATTAGGCGCATTTTTGAGTGGACTGCTCAAATGAGTTGGGGGCTTGATAGCCGTTGGTCGAATGGATGCGCTGGGTGTTGTAGAAGAGGATGTACTTTTTGGCAATCCACGTGATTTCATCCGGAGTTTTGAGCGTGAGGCCATGTTGGGTTTCAGTCTTGAAGCTACGGAAGAACCGCTCCATGACCGCGTTATCCCAAAAAATGCCTCGACGGCTCATGCTGGGTGTGATGCCCATGGCTTTGAGGCGTTGTTGGTAGGCCGCGCTAGTGTATTGGCAGCCTTGGTCGGAATGGAATAGAAGGTTGGGCTGCGGGTCCACCTCGCCATTGACCAGAGTTTCTTCTATCAGAATTTCTCTCCGATCAAAGTTGACGTACCGCCATTTCAGCCCGTCGATTTCGGAGGTGCGCATGCCAGTAAAGAAGCGCACGACGAAATAGTGATGCCATTCTGCGGGGACTGCATTGAGAATGGCCTGCACCTCTTCGAATGAAAACGGATCCACTTGCGTCCGTCCAAGTCGCAGCGGTTTGATCCCCTGGAACGGCGTGCTAAATTCGTAACGGTCGGCGGCTTCATCGAGGATTTGCTTGATCACATTCATGATCTGGTTAACCCGCGATGCTGACAGCGTGTTGGTTCCGTGAGTGACTTTGGCGAGCTTCGCACGGTATTTCAACAAATCAGCTTTAACGATGTCGCTGACACCTTTTTCACCAAATTCCGGCGTGATGTATTTGCCCAGAATGTCGCGAATCTTTTTTCGATACGATCGCTTCCATTCGACTTCTTTCTCGCTCATCCATTCTTCGGCAAAGGCTCCGACCCTTGGCATCCCGCCTGTTGAAGCTGTCGATTCGCGGGCTTTTTCGACCCCCGATTTTTGCGTCATTGCACTGAACTTCGCCGCACGCTTGCTGTTCGGGAAAGTTTTGGCGTAATCGAAGGTGCCCAAGGTGATTTCGGCTTCGATTTTCCTAAGAGCATCTTCCATTAACTTCCGATTTGCCTTTGTATCCAAAAGTGCTGTGAACTCTCGACAGCGGACGTTTTTAAAGAAAAAGTCAAAATAGAGCGTCCCCGTCTCTTTGCGAACCCTGATGTTAGCCATGAAAAACACCTCCATTAGCCATGGGAATCAATTTTCGATTTATGAGTACGGCCATGTCTGACTCAATGTTTTCCCAGATATAGAGGATCTTTCGTCGGCCAAACGGACGGACGTAGTGACGACCTTCGATGAAGCATTTGCCCCTCAAAACGTCGTTGATGTAGCGAGCGTTATAGTTAATGCGCGTACCCAGCTCTTGGGCATCAATGTATGTGATCATAGCTTTGTCTCATGTATAGCTGCTATACAGTCATGGGCTATGTATATCAGCTATACACAAAAATGCAAGCGCCGCACATCGCTATACGTAATAAACTGCGGTAGCGTTTAAACTTATTGCCTACACAGCAATGCAAGGATCTAACGACATGTCCGGTGAACGCACTCAACAACGTCAAGTCAACATTCGCCTAGATGACGAGACGCTTGCTCGAATCGATGAATGCCGTTCACTCGAATTAAAAAAGCAAGGCGTTATTCCGACGAGATCGGATGTCGTGAGATTAGCCCTTGAGGCCTACCTAGTGAGCTGTTTGGACAAGCCCCAACCACCCAAGTGACGAAAACCAGGTGATGCTCATTTCCTTAGGATCGTGAAAAATCACCGCATCAGGATGTGGCACACAACTGTCACAGAAGTGTCCCAAATCACAGCACCTTGAAAATTAAGCTTGCCTTTATGTGTGCGGATTCACGCCGAACTTAAGGTGCTTACAAAGCAGCATTGGCGTGTCATGCAATCCAAAACAACAAGTTACAATTCATGTTGACTTCATGAAACAACCTTGTAGAATGCGCGCTCTGTTTATACAGGCGCGTAGCTCAGCTGGTTAGAGCACCACCTTGACATGGTGGGGGTCGTTGGTTCGAGTCCAATCGCGCCTACCAATTCCAAGGGCACAGCACCGCGCTGTGCCCTTTTCGTTTGTGCGATCTAAGGTCGCTTGCAACCTTTGTGTATTACGCGCCCCGTGGTAGGGGGCGCCACTGAACCGAGGAACTTCTCATGCCGAATATCACCCTCCCCGACGGCTCCGTGCGTCATTTCGACCATCCGGTCAGTCTGCTTGATATTGCCAATAACATCGGTTCACGCCTGGCCAAGGCGTGCGTCGCCGCTAAGGTGGACGACCGACTCTTGGACATGAGCCGCACGATTTCGCATGACGCCCGTGTGCAGTTTCTCACCACCAAGGATGCTGAGGGTGTCGAGGTCATCCGCCACTCTGCCGCACACTTGATGGCGCAGGCGGTCAAACAGCTTTATCCGCAGGCGCAAGTCACCATCGGCCCGGTGATCGACAATGGCTTTTATTACGACTTCGCCGTCGAGCCTGCCTTCACTACCGACGATCTGGAAAAAATCGAAACCCGGATGCGTGAGCTGGCCAAGGCCGATCAGCCTCTGTCACGCAGCGTGATGAGCCGTGATGAGGCCGTGACCTATTTCAAAGGCTTGGGCGAGGCCTACAAGGCCGAAATCATTGAATCCATCCCGACCAATGAAGAACTATCGCTATACACCCAAGGCGACTTTACCGACCTTTGCCGTGGCCCGCATGTCCCGTCCACCGGCCATATCAAGGCCTTCAAGCTGACCAAGGTGGCGGGCGCGTATTGGCGCGGCGACAGCAAAAACGCCATGCTTTCGCGCATTTACGGCGTGGCCTTTGCGACCCAGACCGAGCTGGACGAGTACCTGCACCGCATGGAAGAAGCCGAAAAGCGCGACCACCGTCGCATCGGCAAGCAGCTTGACCTGTTCCACTTCCAGGAAGAAGCGCCGGGCATGGTGTTCTGGCACGACAAGGGCTGGCGCCTGTTCCGCCAAGTCGAGGGCTATATGCGCACGCATCTGGCCAAATACGACTACCTCGAAGTGAACACTCCACAGATTCTCGACCGCTCGCTGTGGGAAAAGTCCGGGCACTGGGGCAAATTCTCCGGCGGCATGTTCACTACCAATCTGGACGATCATGAATACGCCATCAAGCCGATGAACTGCCCTGGGCATATTCAGGTGTACAACCAAGGCTTGAAAAGCTACCGCGACCTGCCCTTCCGCATTGCCGAATTTGGCACTGTCCACCGCAACGAACCCTCCGGCACGCTGCACGGCATTATGCGCGCCCGTCGTTTTACCCAGGATGATGCGCACGTTTTCTGCACCGAGGAGCAATTGCAAGCCGAGGTCGCCTCGCTGATCGAGCAGACTTTTGACGTCTACACCACCTTCGGCTTTACCGATGTGACCCTCGCGCTGTCCACCCGCCCGGAAAGCCGCGTCGGCGCGGATGAGTTATGGGACAAGGCGGAAGATGCACTGGCCAAATCTCTCGAAGCGCGCGGTTTGGATTACCGTTTGCAACCCGGCGAAGGCGCGTTTTACGGCCCGAAAATCGAGTTCACCCTGAAGGACTGCATTGGCCGTAACTGGCAGTGCGGCACCATTCAGGTTGATTTTTCCATGCCGGGACGTCTGGATGCCGAGTTTGTCGGTGAAGATGGTCAGCGCAAAACCCCGGTGATGATTCACCGCGCCATCCTCGGCAGCCTTGAGCGTTTTGTCGGCATTTTGATTGAGCACTATGCCGGTCACTTCCCGCTTTGGCTGGCGCCGCAGCAGGTCGCCGTGATGGGAATTACGGATAAACAGGCCGCGTATCTCCAGGACGTCGAAAAAACGCTGAAAAACGCTGGCTTCCGCGCCGCGGCGGATTTGCGCAACGAGAAGATCGGGTTTAAAATCCGCGAGTTAACTCTACAGCGCATCCCGTATCTTGTGGTCATCGGGGATCGTGAAGTGGAACAGCGTCAGGTAAGCGTGCGTACCCGTAATGGCGAAGATCTTGGCAGCATGAGCCTGGATACGTTCATGGCCAAGCTGCACGAAGACATTGCCCAGCGAGTATAACTCTTAGACAAAGAGAGGCATGACGCTGATTTGATTGGATTTTTGAGGATATTAAGATCGCTTTAGCACCCCAAACGCGCGAAAAGAAAGACGACGAACCGCGCCTGAATACAGAAATTACTGCTCGTGAATTGCGCCTGATTGATGCGGAAGGCAATCAGGTTGGCGTAGTGAGCCGCTTTGAAGCTCTGCGCATGGCAGAAGAGGCCGAACTTGATCTGGTTGAAATCTCGCCCCAGGCCAACCCACCTGTGTGCAAGATCATGAACTACGGCAAGTTCCGCTATCAGCAGCAGAAGAAGGCCAACGAAGCCAGGAAGAACCAGAAGGTGATCGAGGTCAAGGAAGTGAAATTCCGACCCGGCACCGAAGAGGCGGACTACCAGGTCAAGTTCCGCAATGTCACGCGCTTCCTTGAAGACGGCAACAAGGTCAAGATTACCTTGCGTTTTCGTGGGCGTGAAATGGCGCATCAAAACATTGGTATGCAGATGTACGACCGCATCGAAGAGGAACTGGGCGACAAAATTACCGTCGAACAGCGCCCCAAGCTCGAAGGTCGGCAAATGGTTATGGTGATTGCACCGAAGAAGCACTAAGGCGCTTTTTCGTGACAAGACGCACTCCTCCGGGAGTGCATTCGGCGCGGAGCAGACCCGCGCCCATTCGACCCTGAAGCGCTGACACTCCGGCGCCAAGGGATTTACGAACGATAAGGGAATCTCAATGCCTTCTGCATTGAGCAACCCCATGAACTGGAGTCGAAAACGATGCCCAAAATCAGAAGTAACAGCGGAGCGTCCAAGCGCTTCAAAAAAACCAAGCATGGCTTCAAGCGTGGCGCGGCCTTCATGCGCCACATCCTGACCAAGAAGAGCAGCAAGACCAAGCGTCAGCTGGGTTCACCCGCCTACGTTCACGAGAGCGATGTCAAAGGCATTGTTCGTTTGCTGCCCTACGCCTAAATCCAGGCCTTAGTTAAGGAGATATACCATGGCAAGAGTTAAACGCGGTGTTACCGCACGTGCCCGTCACAAGAAAATCCTGGCCAAGGCCAAAGGTTATTATGCCGCTCGCTCGCGCACCTACCGGGTCGCCAAGCAGGCCGTCATCAAGGCTGGCCAGTACGCTTATCGTGACCGTCGCCAGAAGAAGCGCCAGTTCCGCGCCCTGTGGATCGTGCGTATCAATGCCGAAGCCCGCAACAACGGCCTGTCTTACAGCAAGCTGATGAACGGCCTGAAGAAAGCTGCGATCAATATCGACCGCAAGGTGCTGGCGGATATCGCCATGCACGACAAGGCTGCCTTTGCCGCCATCGCTGCACAGGCCAAGACCGCCCTCGCTGCGTAAGCTGTACGAATGTAGACGATCAAGGGGGCGGCCTGCGGGTCTCCCCTTTTTTGTATCAACCTGAAGCCCGTTGATGTCGAAATCATCAAAAAGAGCTGCATCCGACAGTTTTTTCTTATGATTTTGTCCTGGGATAAGCCTCCGAAAACACGGCGCCTCCTTTCCATGGACATATTTTTTACAACTCACCCATCATGAGACCGTGCGCATGAGCAATGACGCGAATGTTGATTTCAACGAATTAAGCCTCGCGCTTGATGCCGCCATCCTGTCAATCGCCAGCGTGCCTGACCTGCCCACCCTCGACGGATTTCGCGTACAGTTCCTTGGTAAAAAGGGCGCACTCACCGAAGCCATGAAAGGCTTGGGCAAGCTCTCGCCGGACGACAAACGCACCCAAGGCGCGATCCTGCACGGGCTGCGCCAGAAGCTTGAGCAAGCGCTGGATAGTCGCAAGCAGGCTTTGGAATCCGCGCAGCTCGCCGAACGTCTTGCCCGTGAAACCGTGGATATCACCCTGCCCGGCCGCGGCCAAGCCATGGGCAGCCTGCACCCGGTCACCCTGACCCTGCGCCGCATCGAAGACCTGCTAGGTCAGCTCGGTTTCAGCGTTGCCGAAGGCCCTGAGGTCGAAGACGACTTCCACAATTTCACCGCGCTCAACATCCCCGAAAGCCACCCGGCGCGCGCCATGCACGATACGTTCTATTTCGATGCCACCACCCTGCTGCGCACCCACACCTCGCCGGTGCAGATTCGCGCCATGGAGCAACAACAACCGCCGTTGCGCATCATTGCGCCGGGCCGGGTCTATCGCTGTGATTCGGATGCCACCCATTCGCCGATGTTTCACCAGATCGAAGGTCTTTGGGTGGATGAAAGTGTCAGCTTCGCCCACCTCAAGGGCGTGGTGCAGGTCTTCCTGCAACGCTTTTTCGAGCGCGACGATCTGCAAGTACGCTTTCGCCCCTCGTTCTTTCCATTCACCGAACCGTCGGCTGAAATGGACATGAGCTGGAACGGCGGCTGGCTGGAAATCGGCGGCTGCGGCATGGTGCATCCCAACGTACTGGCCCATGTCGGCATCGACAGCGAACGCTATCAGGGCTTTGCCTTTGGCCTTGGACTGGAGCGCCTGACCATGCTGCGCTACGGCATCAATGATCTGCGCCTGTTCTTTGAGAACGACCTGCGCTTCCTCGAACAATTTGCATAAGGGATAGGCAAAATCATGCGCTTTTCTGAACAATGGCTACGCGAATGGGTCAATCCCGCCCTCTCTTCCGAACAACTCGGTGCCCAGCTCACCATGGCCGGGCTGGAACTGGATGCACTTGAGCTTGCCGCACCCGCCTTTTCCGGCGTGGTGGTAGCGCGCATTCTTGAAGCTGTCCAACATCCCGATGCCGACAAGCTGCGTGTCTGCCAGGTGGATGATGGCTCCGGCCAGCCGGTGCAGGTTGTCTGCGGCGCACCCAATGCCCGCGCCGGACTGATGGCGGTATTCGCCCGCGTGGGCGCCGAGCTGCCGGGCAATTTGAGCATCAAGCAAGCCAAGCTGCGCGGCGTTGAATCCTTCGGTATGTTGTGCGGCGCATCCGAGCTGGGGTTGGATGGCTACAACGATGGCCTGCTGGAACTGCCCGCCGACGCTCCGGCTGGTGTCGATTTCCGTTCTTACCTCAAGCTTGATGACCACATTTTTGAACTCGGCATCACCCCCAATCGTGGCGACTGCCTGAGCATTCTCGGTCTCGCACGCGAGACTGCCGCCCAAAACAACCTGGCGCTGGGTGGCCCCGAGCTGGTCGTCATACCACCGGCCAGCACAGCCCGAATCGATGTCAAACTCAGCGCACCCGCCGCCTGCCCGCGCTATTGCGCGCGCGTGATCGAAGGACTGAATAACCAAGCCGTCACCCCGTTATGGCTGTGCGAAAACCTGCGCCGCTCCGGCCTGCGCCCGATTCACCCGATTGTTGATGTGGCCAACTATGTGATGCTCGAACTCGGTCAACCACTGCACGCCTTCGACCTTGACCGCCTTGCCGGACCTCTTGAAGTGCGCCTGGCGCACACGGGCGAAACCATGATCGGTCTGGACGGCAAAACCCTGAATCTTGAAAGCGACATGCTGGTGATTGCCGACCCAACAGGCCCCGTCGCCATGGCCGGGGTCATCGGCGGCCAGAACTCCGGCGTCACGAGCGGAACGACCCGCATCGTGCTGGAAAGTGCCTACTTTGCACCCGAAGCCATTGCCGGGCGGGCGCGCCGTTTCGGCCTGCACACCGATGCCGCGCATCGTTTTGAGCGCGGCACCGACCCCGAGTTGCCGCGTATCGCGATCGAACGCGCGACCGAACTGCTGTGCGAGCTCTACGGCGGCGTTCCCGGCGCTGTGGAAGAGCTCCTCAGCAGCGAGCACATGCCGCAGCATGCGCCTATTCTGCTTCGCCCCACCCGCATCGAACGTATGCTTGGCTTCAGCCTGAGTGATGAGCGCGTGGAAAGCCTGCTGACCCGACTGGGCATCATGCTGGAACGTACCGATGGAGGCTGGAAGGCCACCGCCCCTAGCCATCGCCACGACATCCGCATCGAAGTCGATCTCATCGAAGAGCTGGCGCGTTTGCACGGCTACGATCATTTGCCAGCACGCCTGCCCGTTGCGCCCATGGACATCGAGGCGCGCCCGGAAAATCAAATCAGCCTACATGCCCTGAAAGACCGCTTGGTCAGCCTGGGCTACCGCGAGGTCATTACCTACAGCTTCGTCGACACCCCGCTGCTAACCAAACTGACTCCAAATCTCACCCCTCTGGTGCTGGCCAACCCAATCTCTTCCGAGATGGCCGCCATGCGTACCACGCTATGGGCGGGGCTGATTAACGCGCTGAAATACAACCTCAACCGTCAGCAAGGCCGCGTGCGCCTGTTTGAAAGCGGTCTGCGCTTCGTGCCGGATATGGCTGGACTCAAGCAAGAACCGATGCTGGCCGGTCTGGTATTTGGCGACGAGCGCCCCGAACAGTGGGGTCACAAAGCACGCAAAACGGACTTCTTCGACGTCAAGGGCGATATCGAAGCCCTGCTTGAGTTGAATGGCGCCAAGGGGCATGTGCAATGGCTGCGCACTGCCGACACCTCAGCATGCCCTGCCCTGCACCCCGGCATCTCGGCACGACTGATGCTGGACGACGAAGAACTCGGCTGGGTCGGGTTGTTGCACCCAAGTCTGGAAAGCGCCCTTGACCTTCCTGGGAAGGTACTTCTGTTCGAACTGCGTCAATCCGCCGTATTGCAACGCCGCAAAACGCGCTTCCAGCCTGCCTCGCGTTTCCCCATCATTCGCCGCGATCTTGCCCTGCTCGTACCCGATGCTGTCAGCAGCGCAGAACTGATCGCCTGCGTGATGGATGACGCGCCCGCCTTTTTGCGTGAAGTCGAAGTGTTCGACGTCTACCGTGGGCAAGGCGTACCTGATACATACGCAAGCCTCGCTATCCGCTTGATTTTGCAAGATAACGAGCGCACTCTTGGCGACGCGGACGTGGATGCGCTGATATGTGACGCACTCGCGCGACTGCAAACCCGTTTTGGCATTAGCTTAAGGACATAATAACAATGGCGCTTACCAAGGCCGACATGGTCGAACGTCTCTACGAAGAACTCGGGCTGAATAAACGTGAGGCCAAAGACCTCGTTGAAATGTTTTTTGATGAAATTCGCCTCGCCTTGGCCAAAGGTGAGGAGGTTAAGCTTTCTGGTTTCGGCAACTTTCAACTCCGCGATAAAAGCGAACGCCCCGGACGCAATCCCAAAACAGGAACCGTGATTCCGGTTAGCGCGCGTCGCGTGGTCACGTTTCGCGCCGGTCAGAAACTCAAATCGCTTGTAGAAGGTTATGAACACAGCGAAACCGCCTGAAGGCAACGCAGAACTTCCTGAGATCCCTAACAAGCGCTATTTCACCATTGGCGAGGCCAGTGAGCTATGCGCGGTCAAGTCGCACGTCCTGCGGTATTGGGAACAGGAGTTCAACCAGCTCGCCCCCGTCAAGCGCCGAGGCAACCGGCGCTATTACCAGCGCGGCGATATCGAGCTGATTCGCCACATCCGCGAACTGCTGTACGGCCAAGGCTTCACCATCAGCGGCGCGCGTCAGCAGCTGGAAAACACGCTTAACGGCACGCCGCAAACCTCATCTATCCAGGAAATCGCCCAAGAGCTTCAGTCTATCCTGATTTCGTTACGCGAAGGCATTAAAGCCATTGACACACTTGGAGCCGACCGTTAATATGCCGCCCTCTTAAGCAAACCTCTGAAATATTTATTTCATCGGCTTGTTTGATTTCTCGGAGTGTAGCGCAGTCTGGTAGCGCATCTGGTTTGGGACCAGAGGGTCGGGGGTTCGAATCCCTCCTCTCCGACCATATTTAGAACCTTTATCTGCGCTCGTAGCTCATCTGGATAGAGCATCGGCCTTCTAAGCCGAGGGTAGCGGGTTCGAGTCCTGCCGGGCGCACCATGTTGTGCTTTCGGCAACTCGAAAGTTGTTTTTGACGTTTATGGTGGTCGTAGCTCAGTTGGTAGAGCCCTGGATTGTGATTCCAGTTGTCGTGGGTTCGAGCCCCATCGATCACCCCACCTTTTCAATG
Organism: uncultured Gammaproteobacteria bacterium; assembly: GCA_938004235.1. GTDB lineage: Bacteria > Pseudomonadota > Gammaproteobacteria > Halothiobacillales > Halothiobacillaceae > Thiofaba. The sequence goes on along the minus strand of CALKWL010000179.1, from coordinate 5,654 downwards.
ACTTAGCCCGCTTCATGCGGGCTTTTTCATGTCTTTGGAAAATGGGGCGCCGAGAACCTTAACAGCCTGCTGAAATACTGGGTAATCCCCCCGAAAAATAGCAGTACCCGGAAGTGGAATTTTCTCGTAACGTCAACGGAGGAGATTCCGCATGAAAACATCCCGCTATAGCGACTAGCATTCTTAAGCAGGCCGAGGCCGGCACGCCGGTTCCCGAGCTGTGTCGAGAACACAGTATGAGCAGCGCCACCTTTTACAAATGGCGTGCCAAATACGGCGGCATGGATGCTTCCTTGATGGCTCGCCTCAAGGAACTGGAAGATGAAAACCGGCGCTTGAAGAAGATGTACGCCGAGGAGCGGCTCAAGGCCGAAGTGGTTCAGGAGGCGCTGCAAAAAAAGTGGTAAAGCCATCGTCACGTCGGACGATGGCTCAAACCGCAGTGACTGAAAAAGGACTGAGCATCCGTCTGGCCTGCCGGGCGTTTGGCATCAGCGAAACCTGCTACCGCTATCAGCCCAAGCTCTCGGATGAAAATGCCAGGATCGCTGACTGGCTGATCCGCCTGACGCACAACCAGCGCAACTGGGGCTTTGGGCTGTGCTTTCTGCACCTGCGCAATGTCAAAGGCTTTGGCTGGAATCACAAGAGGGTCTACCGCATCTACCGGGAGCTCGAATTGAATCTGCGCATCAAGCCGAGAACGCGCCTGGTACGTGACAAGCCCGAGCCCTTGGTCGTGCCTGAATCCATCAACCAGGTCTGCTCCATGGACTTCATGCACGATGCCCTGGAGGATGGACGCAGCTATCGCCTGTTCAACGTGCTGGATGACTTTAATCGCGAAGGACTGGGCATTGAGGCCGATTTTTCCCTGCCTGCGGAACGCATCATCCGCAGCCTGGAGCAGCTCATGGCATGGCGTGGCACGCCGCACACCCTGCGCTGCGACAACGGCCCGGAGTACATCAGCGGCACCTTCAGGGCATGGGCGGAAAAGCAGGGCATCACGATTGAATACATCCAGCCGGGCAAGCCCCAGCAGAATGCCTACATCGAGCGCTACAACCGCACGGTGCGCTACGACTGGTTGAGCCAGCACCTGTTCACATCCATCACCGAGGTTCAGGAGCACGCCACCCAATGGTTATGGATTTATAACAACGAACGTCCCAATATGGCTTGGGGCGGCATCACGCCCAAACAAAAACTGGCTCTTGTGGCCTGACCTCCACTTTTGGTTTCAGCTAAAAATGGGGGGATTACCCTGTACCAGCGGGCTATTAAAGCAGGTAAGCACGCAACCCCAAGTATCGAGATCACAAACAGGCTTTTACAAGTCCCGATCCGCCAGATGTCCCTTACCTTCCAGCCAGGCGCGGCGATCTTGGGCGCGTTTTTTCGCCAAAAGCATGTCCAGCATACGCTGTGCCGCAGCAGCATCTTCCGGGAGCGCTTCATCCTCCCATTGCAGACACAACAATCGGCGAGTTTCTGGCGCAATGGTGGATTCACGCAACTGCATCGGATTCATTTCACCCAGCCCCTTGAAGCGGGTGACGTTGATCTTGCTGCTTTTTTCGGCCTTGAGCCGATCCAGAATACCGTCGCGCTCATGCTCGTCCAGTGCGTAAAACACGCGTTTGCCCGCGTCAATGCGGAACAGCGGCGGCATAGCCACGAACACATGTCCGGCTTTGACCAGGCTGGGAAAGTGGCGCACGAACAGCGCGCACAACAGGGTGGCAATATGTTGTCCGTCGGAATCGGCGTCGGCCAGGATGCAGATCTTGCCGTAACGCAGGCCGCTCAAGTCCGGGTTGCCCGGCTCCAGCCCCAGTGCCACGGCAATATCATGCACTTCATTGGAGGCCAGTACCTGGTCGGACTCGGTTTCCCAAGTGTTTAGAATCTTACCGCGCAGCGGCAGAATGGCCTGAAAATCGCGCTCGCGCGCCTGCTTGGCTGAGCCGCCCGCTGAGTCGCCCTCGACGAGAAACAACTCGGTACGGGATAAATCCGTCGATTGACAGTCGGCCAGTTTGCCTGGCAGCGCCGGACCTTGGGTAATGCGCTTGCGCACCACTTTCTTCTCGTCACGAACCCGGCGCGCGGCGCGCGCAATGGCAATCGCGGCAATCTGCTCGCCCAGTTCAGGCTGCTGGTGCAACCACAAGCTGAAGTGATCCTTGAGCACGCCGGCAACAAAGGCCGCGCTCTCGCGCGAACTCAGGCGCTCCTTGGTCTGCCCGGCGAACTGCGGCTCGCGCATTTTCAGCGACAGAACAAACACCACGTCCTGCCACACGTCTTCCGCCGCAAGTTTCAGACCACGCGGCAACAGATTGCGTACCTCGCAGAACTCGCGCATGGCCTCGGTCAAACCAAGGCGCAGGCCATTAACATGCGTACCGCCCTGGGTGGTCGGAATCAGGTTGACATAGCTTTCCTGTACCGGCTCGGTACGCTGGTCGGCTTCGTCAGCGCGCCAGGCCAGCGCCCAGTCAACGGCTTCGCGTTCCCCGCTCAGCGATCCTGTAAACGCCTGCACAGGAAGAATCATCTGTCCGTTCAGCGCTTCGAACAGGTAATCGCGCAAGCCGTCGGCATAGCACCATTGCTCGCTTTGTACCGTGCCTTCGCTGGCATCGTGGAAAATCACCGTCAGACCGGGGCAAAGCACCGCCTTGGCGCGCAAAAGCTGGCGCAATTTGCTGGTCTGGAATTTTGGCGTGTCAAAAAAACGTGCTTCCGGCCAGAAGCGCAACTCGGTGCCGCTGCGCCCGCGCGGCGCATTGCCAACCACATGCAGCTCCTCAACTTTGGCGCCCTGGGCGAACGCAGCAGCATATTCCTTGCCGCCGCGCCAGACCTTGACGTCCAGCCGCGCGGATAAGGCGTTGACTACCGACACCCCGACACCATGCAGCCCGCCGGAAAATCCATACGCTTTTTCGGAGAACTTGCCGCCCGCGTGCAGTCGGGTCAGGATCACCTCCACCCCCGACACCCCCTCTTCCGGATGAATATCCACCGGCATACCGCGCCCGTCATCCAGCACGGACACCGAGCCATCCTCATGCAGGCTGACTTCGATACGCGTGGCATGACCGGACAGCGCCTCATCCACGCTGTTGTCGATCACCTCCTGCGCCAAGTGATTAGGGCGCGAGGTGTCGGTATACATACCCGGACGCTTGCGCACCGGATCCAGGCCGGTAAGTACCTCAATGGCAGCAGCGTTGTAAGCGGTCTGGTTCATTTTGCAGCCAGGCGCTTTATTCAGCGTTAATCGCCTTGATGGACAGACTGATCTTGCCCTGCTTCACATCCAAAACCTTGACGTTCACCATCTGGCCTTCTTCGAGGAAATCGCTCACGTTTTCAACCCGTTCGGCGGAAATCTGCGAAATATGCAGCAAGCCGTCCTTGCCCGGCAACACGTTAACAAAGGCGCCGAACTCGACAATTTTTACCACCCTGCCTGCGTAAATCTTGCCGATTTCAACCTCGGCGGTAATCAGCTCGATGCGGCGACGCGCTTCGTCCCCGGCTTCCTTGCTGCTTGCTGCAATGGTAATCGTGCCGTCTTCATTGTTGATATCAATGGTCGTGCCGGTGTCTTTGGTAATGGCCTGGATGGTTGCCCCGCCTTTACCGATGACTTCACGAATCTTATCGGTTGGAATCTTGAACACGGTAAAACGCGGCGCGTGCGCAGATACATCTTCGCGCGGCGCGCTCAATCCGGCATTCATGATGCCTAGAATGTGCATACGCCCGGCCTTGGCCTGCTCCAGCGCAACCTGCATGATCTCACGGGTAATGCCCTTGATCTTGATGTCCATTTGCAGCGCGGTCACGCCCGATGCGGTTCCCGCCACCTTGAAGTCCATGTCGCCAAGGTGATCTTCATCGCCCAGAATATCCGACAGCACCGCGAACTGATTGCCGTCCTTAATCAAGCCCATGGCAATGCCGGCCACCTGGGATTTGAGGGGAATGCCCGCATCCATCATTGCCAGCGAGGCACCGCACACCGAAGCCATCGAGCTGGAGCCATTGGATTCGGTAATCTCCGAAACCACGCGAATCACATACGGAAAACTGTCCATGTTCGGCAACACCGCACTCACGCCTCGCTTTGCTAGATTGCCATGACCGATTTCACGCCGCTTGGGGGCGCCAAAACGTCCGGTTTCACCCACGGAGAACGGCGGAAAATTATAGTGCAACATGAAAGGCTCCTTGCGCTCGCCTTCAATTGCATCAATCAGCTGCGCATCCCGCGCCGTGCCCAGGGTCGCAATCACCAGCGCCTGGGTCTCGCCGCGAGTAAACAGCGCCGAACCATGCACACGCGGCAGAACGCCGGTTTTGACTGTAATCGGGCGGATGCTGTAAAGATCACGTCCGTCGATGCGCGCCTCGCCCTGCAAAATGCGCGTGCGCACAATGCTCGACTCCAGATCGAACAGCATGGTTTCCAAAGTGTGCTTATCGCTGCGCACCGCATCCCCTGTGCAGAAATGCGCAATAGCCTGGGCGCGAATTTTGGCAATGCGCGCATAGCGCTCCTGTTTGATCGTCAAGCGGTAGGCATCCGCCAGATCAGCGCGCACCAACAGATCAAGCTCGGCGCGCAGGGCTTCGTCCGCCGTCGGCGCCTGCCAATCCCAGGGTTCGGCGCCCGCATCACGCGCCAGCGCTTCAATCGCCTCAATCGCCACTTGCATTTGCTCATGCGCATACATCACGGCACCGAGCATGACCTCCTCAGACAGTTCTTGTGCTTCGGATTCGACCATCAACACCGCATCCTGGGTTCCCGCCACCACCAGATCCAGCTTGGAGCTTTTGAGCTGCCCACGCCCAGGGTTGAGCACATAAGCGCCGTCGACATAACCCACGCGCACCCCGGCCAGGGTGCCGTGAAACGGAATGCCCGAGACCGCCAGCGCCGCCGACGCGCCGAGCATGGCGGGAATATCAGCGGGCATGTCGGGATCATTGGCGTGAACCACGGCAATGACCTGTACCTCGTTGTAAAAACCCTCCGGGAACAGCGGACGCATGGGACGATCCATCAGGCGCGCAATCAGGGTTTCATGCTCCGCCGCCTGACCTTCACGCTTTTTGAAACCGCCGGGAATACGTCCTGTCGCGTAATAGCGTTCTTGGTATTCCACGGTCAGCGGCAAGAAATTTTGCCCAACTTCGGCTTCTTTCTGCGCCACCACGGTGACCAGCACCACCGTGTCCCCCATGCGTACCATCACCGCACCGCTGGCCTGACGCGCGATTTCTCCAGTTTCGAGGGTGACGCTGTGGCTGCCGTACTGAAAGGTTTGAGTGGCTGGTTTAATCACGATGGGAGTCCTTGAAAATTAGACGATAAAAATAGGGTTTACGTTTGCGCCAAAAGCGCGGATTTGAATTCGGGTTTCATCTCCCCCTTTTGATGCCGCCGTGAACTGGCCTGTGTAGGCCGGGTAAAAGCGCCATGGATGGCGCATTTAGCCCCTTCGCGACAGGATGTCGCGTAGGGGCGACCCGGCTGGAGCAGGTCAGTTCACGGCTTACCCGAAGGGCGGCATCTTCGGGGTGCATTTCTTTGGTGACTTTCTTTGTGCAAGCAAAGAAAGTTACTCGCC
>CALKWL010000178.1 GCA_938004235.1 uncultured Gammaproteobacteria bacterium | reverse complement strand
TACGCAGACCCCCGAGATCTACACTCTTTCCCTACACGACGCTCTTCCGATCTCGGCTAGCAGACGAGCTCGCGGAGTTTAGAGAGGCGCGGCAGAGAGAGATTGAGGACGAACAAACTTCCGCGGTAGATGAACTTGCACATACCAGGGCGGAAGTAGAGCGGACTTCGCACGAACTTCAGGCGCTCAGGGATGGAGTTCGAGGAGCAATTCGGGACATCACCGATGCGCCACTAGAGGCGCTGGCCCGGCATGGCCTGCTGGATGCTTTAAAGCGAGCGGTTCGTCTGGATTGGGTTGCTGAAGATCAACCTGCTGAGGTGTCGGCCAAGAGCGCAAATCGCCCCATTGCGTTGATCGAGAAAACAGAGGACCTTACAAAGGCTGTGGTCGGATGGGCGTCTAGCGTGGTGGTGGATCCGTACATGATGCAGGTCGCGCTGGCGACGATTCTGGCGCACCGAGTTTCTTTGGTTCTTGGGCCGAGCGCAGATCGCGTGGCATTAGCGATTGCCAGTGTTATTGCTGCAGATCGTTCCGTCCGTGTATCCGTTAGCACCACCACTTTTGGCGTATCGGATCTATTGGATTCACCAATCACCCCCGTAGCAGCGACGTCTGCGGAGGGTATCGCGACTCTTGGTGATTTTCTCTCGACTTCCTCAGAAGATGAATGCTCCGTTGTGGTCTTGTCCGGATGCAATCGAGCGCCGCTCGAAGCATTTCTTCCGGAGTTGTTGTTGCCTTGTCAAGCCGGGGCGAGTGCGTTTGGTTGGAAACGAGACGATGGTCGGTACAAACTTCTTTCGTTGCCGCGAAGATTGAAGATCATCGGTACGCTATATGGCGGAGATGCAACCTATCGAGTGTCGACGGAACTCGGTACCCAACTGGCTGTGGTTCCAAGTGACCATGAGGAGATGAGCGGTGTTGCACTGGCTGACCAATCGCCGCCCAATCACTCGCGGATTGCTGGTCCTCTGTATGACGCTCTGACAGTCTCGCCAGAGGGATATGACCCTTCGTATCTATTGCGCTGGACCCGGGCGTCCGGCGTGTCGCTTGCAGAGGCTGATCTCGCGAGCGTCTTTGCCGTCTATTTGAAGCTCATCAAAGACCCCGAACGCGCGATCGGGGAAGCGATTGCCGCAATGATTTTGGGTCGCTCGCCGTCTCCAAAAGCACCGGACCAATCTGAAAAGAACTACGAAAAAGTTTTCAGTCGACTGAACCAGCTTTCTCAGGCTCAGGCCTGGCAGCGCATATCCGAGTATTTCAATACGGCGAGTAAAGAATGAGGAATCCTTTTGATGCTTTCGAACGGCTTCGCAGTTTCTACATAACCTACTTGGAGACTGCATTCCGAATTCGACACGATTCAGTCCAATCGGCCCGGCGGGTGCTGCTTGAAATGCCAGGCACACTTTGCACGTCTCCGCTAATAGAGCCAGTGCCGCGTTATCTGGGTCCTAGCGAAGGCCTCCGAATCGACCAACTAAGCGAGCCAGGAAATGCTTCGTCATGGCTCCCGGAGTTTGCACGGGAGGAGGTTGCTTTCTTTGCGAGATTGACAATGGCTGGGTTGATTCCAGCTGAGCCGGACGATCGAACGGGCGACTTGAGAGCAAGTTTTGGCCTGTATCAGCATCAGCTTGAGATGCTTAGAAAAGGGGTAAGCGAATGCACTCCCGGTATCGTTACTTCCGGAACAGGCTCGGGCAAGACAGAGGCGTTTCTATTGCCAATATTGGCAACAATTTCGAAGGAGGCGCGCCGTTGGCCAGCGGTTAGCTATAAGACCTGGTCTCCTTGGTGGCGAGCCGACAATCCTCAGCCACAAGATGTCTCGTCAATGAGAAGTGTCGAGCCGGCTGCTCGCCCAAAAGCAGTGAGGGCATTGATTCTCTACCCGATGAATGCACTGGTAGAGGACCAATTAGTGCGTTTACGGAAGGCTTTGGACTCGACAGACGCGCACCGTGTGCTTGATGAAGAGGCAGCGGGTAACCGCATATTCTTCGGCAGATATACCAGCGCCACACCCGTCACGGGATGGCTTCAGCATCCGCGGCGTTCAGGTGAGCGGGATGAAATCAGTCGGGTTAGGCGCCGTGTGGCAGAGCTGCGCCGATGGTATTCCTCGGCCGAGGCGACTAGCCGGGAAGCGAACGAGCAGGCACAACGAGACGGCGACGCCGATCTCCCTTTCAATTTTCAGCGCACCCTTGGTGGTGAAATGCTGGACCGCTGGGAGATGCAACAGTTCCCCCCAGACGTATTGATTACCAATACCAGCATGTTGTCGACGATGCTCGCTAGGGAGGTGGAAGAATCGATCTGGACGCAGACTAGAAACTGGCTGCTAAGTGACCCGGATGCATACTTCTTTATTGTCGTCGATGAGCTCCACCTGCAGCGTGGCACCGCTGGGACAGAGGTTGCCTTTCTGTTGCGTCTGTTGTTCACCCGTTTGGGACTAAATGACCCAGCGCATTGCCACAAGCTGCGGGTACTTTCATCAAGCGCGTCACTGCCAATGATTGGTCAAGATGGGCAGCGCAGTTTGGACTACCTTTGGGCGTTCTTTGGGTCTCAGGGGCTTGGCCAAGGCGGAACGAGGGAACAATGGCAGGATGCCGTTGTGCAGGGTGTCACCTCAATTTCTACAACTCGTCCAGACCGCCTTCCGAATGCCGACCGGCTCATTGCGGTCTACGATGCACTATTTCCCAACGACGGAAGTCTACCGAGTGGCCCCGACGAAGCTCCAGGGGCGTGGAGAGCCTTGGCGGTTTCATTGGGCATTGAAGATGGTGATGTGGCTGACCAAGCGTTACCACGGGCGATCGTTGAGCGCGCAACCTTGCTATTAGAGGTCTCCTGTGCGGACGGCAGTGCGGTCCGGGCTACCTCTGTAGAAATGATGGCGGATCGGCTGTTCTCTGATTCCAAGTCAGCGCTACAAGCGCTTCGACGGCTGATATGTATTAGAGCTTTCGCCGAGCTTGCGGGCAACGGACTCGATAACGGTTTAAGTTCATTTAGAACGCATTGGTTTCTGCGTGCCATTGAAGGCTTGTTTGCAGCTCCACGAACCGCAGATCCCGGTAGCGATGCGAATGGTCGTATCGAGGCGTTCTATGGTGAGCTTTCAGTCGAGCGGGGAAAGAAGCTAGGAGGGAGTCCTGGAGAGCATCGTCGCCCACGGTTCTTCGAACTGCTGTACTGCGAGTGTTGCGGTTATCTGTTTTTTGGGGGAATGCGCAGTCAGGGGGCAACGGGTAGGGTCGAGTTGCTGCCTCATGACCCGGATCCAGAGGCTCTGCCAGAAGAGGCGAAGGGCCGACTATTTGAGGATCTGAGTGCAGAGGACTTCGCAATCTTTCTGCCAGTGGTGGACCGTTTTGCTCCATATGGACAGGAGGAACTGCAACAAAGCGATGGCCCCGGGAATTGGCTGCCAGCAAAGCTAAATCCCTCGACGGGTGTTGTTTCAATCGGCCGGGCTGAACTACAGGAGCCGGGCGGCATTCGTGGCTTCTTGTATGATGGTCTTAGAAGAGACTGCTACCCCAGTAGGCGATTCCAAGGTCCCTCGGATGCAGGATCGGCAGTGCCTTTCCAGTGCCCTTGTTGTGGCGAGTCGTACAAGTTTCGACCAGCTCCAATGCGGCATTCGCCAATTCGAAATTTTCGGGTCGGCTTCGCCAAAACGACACAGTTGTTGGCAAGTGAGTTGCTGTCCGATCTCAAGCGGGAGGATCCAGAGGCCCGCCTCGTATCTTTTGCAGACAGTCGACAAGACGCGGCTAGAGCGGCGTTGGACTTAGAAGGACGCCATCATGAAGATGTGAGGAGGGGGCTCCTAATTTCGGAAATTGTCAGTTCCGCGCAAAGAATGCTTTCCCAGGACGAGGTTCGAACAAGACTAGCGGCGATCAAGCTAGAAATCGGGCAACTTGCCACCACTGATCCGGTTTCCAATGCAGAGCGAATTGGCGAATTAGGAAGGGAGCAGCGGCAGTTGGAGACCTTCAATGCTGACGATGACTCAGTCAGATTGAGAGACGCCGTGGATCTTGAGGTCAATCCTTCAGATTCAACCGTCAAACCGATGCTCCAGCGAATGGTGACTCTGGGTATCCATCCGACAGACCCGAGCGGCGTCAAGCCCATTGGCCGTGGGAACGTAGATTTTGCTTGGCAGCAGTTATTCACGGTCGATGACGGTGAGGTCCGGTGGCAAGAAGTGGATCGGTTTTCACCGGAACTGGCCGATGCTCGCAGTCTAGTCGTCGAAAGTCTCCGCGAGCTGGTTAACTCGACGGTTTTCAATCGTACTTACTTCTCGATTGAGGGTGCGGGCCTCGGCTATCCTTGTTTCTCGCTCAACCCCGGAGAGTCAAGGAATGACGTTGCACCGCTCGATGCTCTGCTCCGGGTGCTGTCCGACCAATATCGGTATACGCCCAGCCAATTCGATCGAAATCGACTCGATGAGTGGCAGTCTTGGAGCGACACGCCACCAAATTCCCGGGTGCGCATGTTTGCATTGGCATCATGGGGTGCGCAGCTTGCACCAGAACGTTTTGGCCAATTTCTTATTCGGCTTCAGGCCGAGGGGCACGGACGCGGCATTATCAGGGCGCACGCGATTCGAGTAAGAGTTCCTGCGGAACAGGAAGGTTTCTGGCGATGTGAGAACTGCGGCCGGATTCACCTTCATCGGGGCACAGGCACATGCACGCGTTGCTACCGTCCATTGAATGAAGCTCCGTCCGGAATAGTGAGTGATCTGCGCAAGGACAACTACCTCGGGGTACGGTTCGCGCATGCTAATATGGAATGCCGCCTACGTGCCGAAGAGTTGACCGGGATGACGGCCAATCCCTCTGCCCGGCTGAGGCGCTTCAAGGGAATCCTAATCAGGGACGACGATGACATCCTTCCTCAAGGGCAAGATATTCAAGTGCCGCGGGTTTTGGAGAAAGCGGCCAAAACAATTGACGTGCTGTCCGTTACTACAACCATGGAGGTGGGTGTCGACATCGGGAGCCTTCGGGCCGTCTTTCAGGCAAATATGCCGCCCCAGCGTTTCAACTATCAGCAGCGTGTCGGGCGAGCCGGAAGACGAGGCCAGGCGTTTCCGGCAGTTCTTACCGTATGCCGGAGCCGTAGCCACGATTTGCACTATTTCCGTTTCCCGGAACGCATTACGGGCGATCCCCCGCCGCCCCCCTTTCTGTCAAGCGACCTGGCGTTGATTGCGCAAAGACTAGTGCGAAAAGCATGGCTCATCGAAGCTTTCAAAGGTTTGCGCCAGACATGGAGCGGTGAATGGCCGGCGGACATGATGCCGCGGCCGGATTCGCATGGTGAGTTCATCCGGGTCCTTGAGTATCGAAACGATCCGAGTTTCTCTACGCGACTCGCCTCGGCGCTGGACGCAACTATCCGGTTTCGGGACGAATTTTGCGAATGGTGTTGTGCGGACATCGCGTTGACTTCCAGTGAAGTACTGACAGGTCTGAGTCCCAACGAGGTTATGGCAGACCTTGATGAAGTGACAGATGTGGACGAGTACATGGCCAAGGGTTTGGCAGAGGCTCTGGCCGAATCTGGTCGCTTTCCGATGTATGGAATGCCTACCCGAGTAAGGGCGTTGTATACGAAACTTCTGGGTGGTCGTCTGGCTGGTCGAGTCGAGTTGACATCGATTGACCGGGATCTCGAACTGGCGATTCAAGAGTTCGCGCCCGGCCAGGAGCTTGTGCAGGACAAAAGAGTACACCGTGCGGTTGGTTATGCTGGATACATACCACCCGCGATGTTTCGGCGCCGCGGTGAGTGGCGGCTAGATTCCCTGGTAGATGGGCTTGGGCCTTCGTCCGAGATCAATGAATGCGGGAATTGCGGTTCGGCAAATCAAAGTGGGTTGCTCGCGATGACGTGCTCTATCTGCGGTGCGAGCCTTGATCCAGACTCGACGCGTATCTGCTACGTGCCGAGAGCGTTCATCACGGATTTCGATCCGAAATATCGGGGCGACGACGAAGTTCGTTCGACGCGCGCGACGAAAACATCGATAGCGGGTGATCGGTTGCCCACTATGCATGGAGTCTCAGGCACAAACGCATCTGTAGGGCTCAATCGCCAAGCAACTTTGTATCGGCTGAATAGAGGTGAAAGAACCGATAACGGTTGGACCGGCTTCAATGCCGAGTTTGGCCATATTAGAGTGCGAACTCATGATGAGCGAGAGCTTGCGACTGTAAGAGATATTTGGGTGGATCAAGAAACGATCCGCCGTGGTACGGGCTTTCAGGTAGACGCGACGAGGGGGCCAGTGCGTGGATTTTACCTTTCGGCTCCTCGTGTTACAGATTCTCTTCTCTTACATCCGACAGAGGTCCCGAGAGGGTTGGAGTTTCAGCGTCAGCAAGATCCGCAACCGCCCGTGCCGCTACCGACCACGATCGGATTTCGAGCGGGTATTTTGTCCGCAAGCTACATGTTGGTGTATGAGGCGGCCTCAGCTCTCGATGTGGATCCCGATGAGTTCGAGGTATTGGCGCCACGCATGATCCCTGGTGCGGATGGCTCGCCAAGGCCGGTCCTCCAAATCGCTGATTCGCTGGTCAATGGGTCGGGCCTATGTGATGCATTGGCGGGTACGCAATCCGGCAGGCCATTAGTGATCGATATGATTGAGTCGATTCTCGACCGCCCCTATCTGTCCGAAAATCATAGGGAAAGCTGTGATCAAGCTTGTTACGAATGTTTATGTCGATTTGGCAATCAGCAGTGGCACGGTTTGTTGGATTGGCGGCTAGGTCTCTCAACTCTGTTGGTTCTTATGAATCCAAGATTTCGGGCGGGTCTGGATGGGAATTTCGACTGGCCCGGGCTTACAGATTGGCCAGAGATGGCGGGTAGGTATGCTGACGATGTCGCAGAGGTTTTCGGTGGGAATAGGATTCAAGTCGCCGGGTTAGAACTTGCGGAGCTGAGGCCACGCCACTGGCTGGCTGTCACCCATCCTTTCTGGGACTGGTCTTACCTCTTGGAAGAGCGGCGGGATCTCGAACAGTTTATTGCCGCTGGCAACAGAGTATTGCCAGCCACGACATTCGATTTATCCAGACGAATGGCATCCACCGTCGAGCGCATTAAGGCGTTAAACTGAACGAACTGGGATGCTACAAGAAGAACAATACAATCAAATGAACGTGGCCAGTGGATGAAGGACGAAATGACTGGTGTGACGAGTATCGATCTATTCTGCGGGGCCGGAGGGCTTTCTCATGGTTTCACCAAAGAAGGGCTGTGTGTTGTAGCGGGTATTGACGTAGATCCAGCATGCAAGTATCCCTATGAGAGTAACAATGACGCGAAGTTCATCGAACGTGATGTGGCAGGCATCTCGGGCGACGAGCTGAGTGTGCTATTCCCGACCGGTGCAGTTAAGGTGCTCGCAGGGTGTGCTCCGTGCCAGCCCTTCTCGACATACAGTCAGAGATATGACTCCAGCAGAGATGGTAAGTGGAGCCTCCTCAACGAGTTTGGTCGAATTGCTGAAGAGCTTCTTCCTGATGCGCTCACGATGGAGAATGTGCCAGCGCTGTCCAAACACGGCGTGTTTCAAGGGTTCGTCAGACGACTTCGAAAGGTCGGCTACAAGGTCTGGGCGGATGTAGTCGAGTGCGCTGACTTCGGAGTACCGCAAACGCGCCGAAGGCTGGTATTGCTTGCATCGCGGCATGGAGAGATCGCAATGATCGCTCCAACGCACAAGCAGCACCGCACTGTCCGTGATGCGATCGGGAGGCTGAGACCGATTGCTGCTGGCGAACAGGCTCCGCGGGATCCTCTGCATACGGCATCGAGGCTTTCTTCGCTCAACATGGCTCGAATCAGGGCATCCATACCGGGCGGCAGCTGGAGGGACTGGCCAAAAAGCCTAGTGGCGGATTGCCATAAGGCACCTAGCGGTCGGACGTATCCCAGTGTCTATGGCCGCATGGAATGGAACAAACCAGCGCCTACGATGACCACGCAGTGCTTCGGTTTCGGGAACGGAAGATTTGGGCATCCTGAGCAGAACCGTGCCATCTCTTTGAGAGAGGCAGCGATTCTTCAAAGCTTTCCTCGCAACTATGCATTCGTACCGCCTGGAAAACCTGTTGAGTTCTCAGTAGTCGGGCGATTGATCGGAAATGCTGTGCCTGTCGATTTGGGACGGGCGATCGCAAGAAGCCTGCTGAATCACTTTGGTGATCATGGGTTGACTGCTTCATAGTATGAATCTTTCACTTACGCGGCCATTAGGTGCGAAGGCTCATCTGTACTCCCAAACAAAGGCCGAAGCCGTCATCGGAGAGCGCCAGCAGAAGAATGTCTGCGACGGGGCAGCGTGACACCTCCGCAGAGTTATCGATTCGCCGTCGCCTCCATGCTTTGGGTTTGCGATATCGCGTTAATTATCTCGTTTCTTCGCGTCCACGCAGAACGGCAGACATCGTTTTTACCAATGTGCGGCTTGCGGTCTTCGTTGACGGGTGTTTCTGGCATGGGTGCCCGGAACATGGAACGTGGCCGAAAGCCAATGCACAGTTCTGGAAGAGCAAGATTGAAGCCAATCGCGCTCGCGACAGGGATACTGACGCGCTACTCAATGCCAAGGGGTGGGCCGTCTTGAGAGTCTGGGAACATGAGGATCCTGATGTTGCTGCTGATCGAATCGCCGATGTATACGAGAACCTCAAAAGACCTATCCCTCGGCATTCAGTTAGGGATGAGACTTGAAACTGCAGTAACAGGCGTGTTGCGTTGTGGCTCCATGCCTTTTGTCGCGCGGTACGCGAAGCGCGGCAGCCCTTTCTGGATTGGCTCATTCCCCTTGATGTGCCCGTACCCTTCCCAGTCTTTTTGTCCTTGACCCTGACGGGCTTTATTGTCAGCTGTCAGAATGAGTAGAACCCATTCCGAACTGTCTCAATAAATGGTTGTCCGACTTGGCCGACGTATTCCTTGACGTTACATGGGAGTGGACTTCCGCACGTCGCAAGCCCGTGGCTATGCTGAAGACTAGTACTTGGTCGATAATGATGGAGGCTCTTGGTTTCGTCTCGGGCCGCGTTCCGCGGCTCCAGGCTTCCTAACATCACAAAACGTGTGAGTTCGACACAAGCGGAAATTGTTGCGCGGCCAAGTACTGGCGTACATAGGAAATACTGAAAGGATTCTGAAATGGACCAGCTCGAAATCGGTTTCTACTCGGCTGTTGCTGTGTATGGCGTGATCGCCATCTGGACAGTGCTGGTTCGCCTGCGCTGGCTGCCCGCAGCGCTTGTGCGTTTCGTGTGGCGCTTATTAAACTGTCTCGGACGCATCCATGTTCTGGGGCGCGCCGTAACCGTCTGTCGCAGGTATCCCCTGGGTGCTGGCTTGGTGCTGGCCGTTGTGGCTGGATTCGCGGTGCCGTATCTGGTGCTTTCTGTCCTTTGGGGCGTTTATTTGCTGTCGTTTGCTGCTGTAATTTTCCTCGGCTGGGTCGCCTTGGGCAGATCTCAGGACGATGATGCCTCAGACGAACTCGACCCCTATGGGATGTATCAGGAAAAGCATGGCCATGGATTAGTGCACGGATCATCTCCTTACGCCGATGGCGACCGTCCCGTCGGCTGATAACCGCTGATTTCATTGTTTGAGGGCTTAGATCGGAAGAGCACACGTCTGAACTCCAGTCACGTCAGTCAATCT
>CALKWL010000177.1 GCA_938004235.1 uncultured Gammaproteobacteria bacterium | reverse complement strand
ACCACCGAGATCTACACTCTTTCCCTACACGACGCTCTTCCGATCTACAAAGGCGCAATCGACCGTGTTCTAGATCTCACGAATGGGCGAGCCACCTCTCCGCGGGAAACAGAGTTGAGCTCTAGCTTGGCGGATCCAGTTGACAAATTGGGTGAGAATTCTTCTAGCCGACCATTTAATCCGGTTTCGAGCCAGCTACTTGGAGTGCGGACGGGCTTGAACCGGAGAGCAGAGCTTCTATTCGAAAATCTGAAGCGCGCTCGCGCAAGTTCCTTGTCGGATGCATCAAATGCGGAAATTCGCACAACCGTATCACCGCCAACATCTTGGCTCGCAAGCAAGGGTAGATTAAGCATGCCTCCCGTTTCTGCTAGTTGGTAGGACGACTCCTGCTCCCCAGTCTCAATTGAGGCGACGCCAGACTTTGCGCCATGACATTTGAATGAGGGGATCAGCGGAGGCAAGCAGAAATAAGCGCCATCTTCACGACGAACAGACCCGACAACAGTGACCGAGGGCCTGGCCAACCTTGTTGCCAGCAGATCGGGGAGGAATACACGCTTGTCCAACCAGGCTCGCACTCGTTCGTCAATCTCAACTGGGCCGAATAGGCTCCACAATGAGCTGTCGAGCAATGGTGATTTGAAAACGGGTTGGCGGTCCGGCGAATCAACGGGGGCGCCAAACAGCCAGTCATGCTCTTTGCGCAGCAATATCCAGAAAGGGGCTTCCCTTGGTGCTACTGGCGAGTCAAACCACCGGCCGTCATTGTCTTGTACGAAGCCGATACAACCCTCTTTGAGAGAGTGCTCCAAATTTGGTCCTAGCCAACTGCGATATTGGTTTGATTTCGCCCAACTTCGCAGACTCTCAAGCATGCGACCCGCCAACCTCTTATCCCTGCAGCTTAGCGGGACTAGGCCATTGTAGGGTGATTCGTCAGCATCCTTTTTCAAATCAGAATTGCCGCTAGGCAGGTTTCGGCAGAACAGCCATACACCGGGCGCATGTGGGTCTGTTGGATCTATCTCCAATCGGCAACCCGCCCTGGACGCTTTCCCCGAACGCCTCGTTCGTGACCACGAGGTCTCTTCAATTGCATCCCAGAACGGGGTACCAGACGCCTTTTCTAGTTGATTGCTCTCAATTAAGCGGGCAAATCCTCTGAATTCTTCGCGAAACCGATCGGAAAAGCTAAACAGATTCGACCTGATTACTTGGAGGAGGCGTGGCAATGCTGACGAGCTATCAATATCCGTCTGGGTGAAGAGTTCTGCCAATCGATTTTGGTCACGAAACCCCGGAAAAGCGAGGCGCTTTGAGTAGCCGATGATTGTTTCGTTGCCAGGATCAGGCAACACAAGCCTACGAGTATCGCCCCGCTTCTCTGAGCGATTGATGGACCATTGACGAGCATTCTCCCAGAGGGCCGGCAGGCAACCTCGTGACACGTAGTCACCATCTTGCAGATCCAACATCTGGGCTAGTCGTACTCTAAAGTTCCCCTCATGCTGCAAAGATTCTTCCGCAGACGCAGCAAGAATCGTCAAGTGCAGTTGCGCGTAGAAAGGCAAATCATCACTGCTGGTGCTCCAGCGGTACATGACACTCGAATCGAACAATCGCCTGACCCGATACTCCCAGTGCGGCATTGCGGCCAAGAAAGATTTGCGAGCCTCGGCCGGACTCTCAATGCCAGAAGCCTGCGCCAAGAAATTGTCTGTCGCGTCTATCCGCGTGATAAAAGGCGACGAATCAATCCGGTCAAAGAAGACCGCCCGCACCAGAGTGCGATTCCAGTCGGCTAAATCGAATTGCCCCACAGGCGCTCCATCGCAAGGATATTCTTCTGAGTTTGGCTTGGAGATGAAGTGTAACTTTTTTGACCAATTGAGGCCTAACGGCAGCATGCGGAAACCGCCAGTTGGTTGGTGAAGCAATCTTTGTCAGCGCCAGAAGCGGCCACGGGATCGGCCGCGAGCAGGTGCAGCAGGGCACGCTGTCGCTGGGCTTGCCAGGGACAGACGGCCAGAGCCTGTGTCGCCCGTTCACGCATCCGCTGGGACGTCTCCGATGATCCCAGCCACCGTTGCAACCGCAGCAGGCTGGGTGACGCACGCCAGGCGCGCTCGAGCCGCTCGGGCAGGTCCTCACCGCGCTGTTGCTGCACCGCCAGCGCCTCACACCAGGCCCGCAGGTCATGCAGCCTGCACGTTGCCCGTGCGATCTCGCCCAACCCTGCAGGCCCTTCAATGCGCAGCACCACCTCGTGCAGCCAGCGGTCCTCTTGGTTCGCCCAGTCGCTCGGCCCACGCTGCGCGCACCGGGGAATACGGTGACAGCACATGAATTCCTGAAGAAAGGCTTTGTCGGAGCTGTCTTTTTCGCCCGGCACATTTTCGTCGCATTATCCTGCCGCTGAGCCTTACCGCCGTGTCAACAAGCTGATCGTCCGCCGGGGTATTACCGACGCGGCTCATTTATCGACAATCGATACACTGTCCCCCGATTTGCGCATAAGCCATAGCCGGGCTTCGTAGTCGACATTGGGGGCAGCCGTCCTTGCATTGCTGCCGCTTGCCTTCTTCTCTTTCGCGCTCGCCACTCGGTACTCTCCCTGATTATTCTTCAATCATTCTTCGACCAACCTTGCCACCCGCTGCGCGACCTCCCGCGCCACCCGCAGCATTGCGTCCACGAGCTGCTCATCGACGTCCATCACGCCTTCATACTCGGCGAGGTTGCGCT
>CALKWL010000176.1 GCA_938004235.1 uncultured Gammaproteobacteria bacterium | reverse complement strand
CACCGAGATCTACACTCTTTCCCTACACGACGCTCTTCCGATCTCCAGGATTTCGCCCCATGGGCGATCCGGAATATTGACGTTCAACAAGGTATCGGGCGGCAACGGATGCGAGACAATGCTTTGCACCAGAATCCTGGCTGCATTCCCGGCGGTGATTAAATGCTGCGGCTCATGCGCGTCCATGGACAGGGCAATCGCAGGAAACCCCAGAGAACGTCCCTCAGTCGCCGCGGCCACCGTACCGGAATACAAGACATCATCGCCCATATTGGCGCCATGATTGATGCCGGAAATAACAATATCCGGTTTGAAGTCCAAAAGCCCCGTCAGCGCCAGATGCACGCAATCCGTCGGCGTACCGTCCACTGACCAGACATCTGGCTCAATCATGCGCGGGCGCAGGGGATGCGCCAGAGTCAGTGAATTGCTCGCCCCGCTGCGATCTCGATCCGGCGCTACAATCGTCACCCGCCCCAGAGAATTCATCGCCTCAGCAAGTGCGCGAATCCCGGGCGAGTAGACGCCATCATCATTGGAAATCAGGATATTCATGGTATTGGACGCTGTTAAATTGGGGAAACTCTGAATGAATCCATCCGTGGATTCATTCAGACTCGATCAGCCCGGCGGACTTACGCCAGCTTAACGCGAAGCTGACGAAGTCCGCGTTCACTCCCGGGCTGTCTCGCGCATTTCAATGACTTGCGTCATTGATGCGACGAGGCATCCATGCCCCGGACAGGAAGCCCTGATTAAATCAGAGCTTCCTTAACAGGATGTTGAAAAAGGGCTTTCATGCCATTTTTCAACTCGCCTCGTCGCCGTGCACGCCTACCTCGTTGCTAGGAGCAACGAGGGAACGCCTGGCGTTCCCCGAAGGGCTGGGCACATGGAGGTGCCCAGCCGCGACGGCCTCCGAAGATCAACCATTTAGCGTGCTTGATCTTCGTGCAAGCCATCCATGGCTTGCATTAACAGGGTGCTGAAAAACGGCTTTCATGCCATTTTCAGCCCACCCCGAGCGGCACATGTCCGCATAGAGTTTTCTATCAGACAACGGACAGGAGAAGCAGCGAACATCTTGCCCTAAGCCCCCCAAACGCGGCAACCCGAATCCATGGCTTACGCAACACCCAGCAGCTTGCCAAACAATGAACGATGACGATATCCAGCTTTTTCACGAAATGATCGGCGCCGCACGCGGTGAAGTGCGGCGTCTCAAGCACCCAGCAAAGACGCCCGCACACAAGCCCCCTCCAAGCCCAAAGCTACGAGCCCGTTCACACCCGCACGAGCACGAAATCGCTCCTAACCCCCTGCCTTATTTCAGCGACCATGACCCTTATGCGCCGTTGACGCACGAAGCGGAGGCCTCAAGCTACGCCAGGACGGAATTTCACCGTGCGTCAATCTCCCAACAAACCCTGCGGCGTCTACGCCAAGGCAAACTCGCCATGGCTGCCACCCTGGATTTACATGGTTGCCCGGTCGAAGAAGCTCGCCAGCGCGTTGCCTGGCTGCTGCAACAACCCGCATCAGGGCGCTACCCTGGTGAGGCTCTGTGCGTACGCATCATTCACGGTCAGGGTTACAACTCACCGCGCGGTCAAGGCAAACTCAAACGCCTGCTGCAAATCTGGCTCCCGCAAAGCGAGCGCGTACTGGCATTTTGCACCGCACGCCCCATCGATGGCGGACAGGGCGCGGTTTATGTGCTCTTGCGCGGCGATCCCGCCTGAGAGACTATTCCAAATCTCACTATTGATTCGGCCAGGTGAAATTTGAACGCGTGACCAAGGTTGGGCTGTGTTACGGCTTGAAAGAGCGTGGGAAGGCCGAATCAATCATCAATCAAATGAATAGGTTATTGCAGCGAGAAAAATTTGCTCAACGTCACGCTGACTGACGCAGATCAAGCGCATTCTTGAACGCAATCAACAGCGCCAAAGCCAAAAACGCCCCAGGCGGCAGAATCGCCAGCAAAAAGCCGTAGTTATCCGGCATAACCTGCAAGGTCAGGCCGCGTCCCCATTCACCAAACATCAGATGTGCATTGGCGAATATCGTCCCTTGCCCTAATACTTCACGCATCACGCCCAGCGCGACCAACACCAGAGCGAACCCTGCGCCCATCATCAGACCATCGAAGGCGGCACGTCCGACATCATTCCTGGCGGCAAAGCCCTCGGCTCGAGCGATAATGATGCAATTGGTGACGATCAGCGGCAAAAAAATACCCAATACGATGTATAAGCCATGCAGCCAATCGTTCATCGCAAGCTCGATGGCCGTAACCACCGAGGCAATGACCAGCACAAACACCGGCAGGCGAATTTCAGGGCGCACCCAATGACGAATCACCGACACCAAGGTGTTACTGACCAGCAGGGTCAGCAGGGTCGCCAGCCCCAGCCCGAGTGCATTGACCGTAGTATTGGAAATCGCCAGTAACGGGCACAAGCCCAAGACCTGCACCAGCGCCGGATTGTTGTGCCACAGCCCGTCCATAGCCAACTGGCGATAGCCCGGCCCGGTATCCGCAGGCTTGCTTGTCTCCTCTGGCACAGCTTCGACAACGCTATTCATGGTTTGGCCTCCATTAATTCAGCACGATGTTGCTCAACATACAGCAAGGCGTTATGCACCGCCTGAACCACCGCGCGCGGCGTGATGGTTGCGCCGGTGAACTGGTCAAACATGCCGCCGTCTTTTTTCACACCCCAGCCCTTGCCGGAAGGATCTTGCAACGACTTACCCTGAAAAGCATGAATCCAGTCAGATTTTTCCTCTTCGATAGGATCGCCCAAGCCCGGCGTTTCCTTGTGGGAAATGACACGCACTCCCGTGATCTGTCCATGCACGTCCACGCCGACCAGCAGATGAATCGCGCCGCTGTAACCGTTGGGCGCAACCACGCGCAGCACCCAACCGGTCACGGCCCCGCCCTTGCGCGCGGTGTAGATCACCGACTCGCCCTTGCCGCCCAGCAGGGGATCTTGAGCCAAAACTCGCGCCGTACTGGCCGGAGCGTTGTCAAAGCCTTGCGGCAAGACTGCCGCCAATTGCAGGTTCAAGGCCGCCTGGGTTTGCTCGGCAATCACGCTGCGGGTTTGCTGGTGCATAAAGGCCACAACGCCTACGCCTACCAGGGCAAAGGCCGCCAAAACAAGACTGGTCAATGCAATTTGCAGCTTGTTCATGCCTTTTCTCGCCCAAAAGGCCGCGCCGGCGTGTAATGGTCAATCAGCGGCGCAGCAATATTCATCAACAACACAGCAAAGGCCACACCATCCGGAAAGCCTGCAAAACCGCGAATCAGGAACACCAGCGCGCCAATGCCCGCGCCAAAAATCAACTGCCCGCGCGCGGTGGTCGAAGCGCTGACCGGATCAGTCGCGATAAAGAAAGCGCCAAGCATCAAGCCACCGCTAAGCAGATGGAAAAGCGGCGGGGCGAAATGCGCCGGGTCGTACCAATGAAAGCCCAGGCTCAGCAATGTGAAGGTCAAGAGGATTGCCGCGGGAATCCGCCAGGTGATGACTTTTTGCCACAACAGCCACACGCCGCCGAGCAGCCAGGCCAGCGCCATCCACTCCCAGCCGATCCCGCCCCACGCACTGAACACCGCGCTTTGCGCAACACCCTGCCAGCTTGCACCCTGCCCCAGCTCGGTTTTGAGCACATTCAGCGGCGTTGCACCGCTCAGGCCATCCCAGGCCGCGCCCGCGGGCAACGCTCCGCCGAACACCAGGCTCACGCTGTCTGTCAAGCTGAGCGAATGCGCCGCCACGCCCTGCGGCAAACCCCATTGTGTCATCTCCTTGGGGAAGGACACGAGCAACACGGCATACCCCACCATGGCCGGATTGAACAGGTTGTAACCCAGGCCACCGTACAGATGTTTGGCAAACACGACCGCAAAACTGATACCGACCACGGGAAGCCACCACGGCGCAAGCGGGGGCAGGCACACCGCCAGCAACCACGCCGAAACAATCACGCTGCCATCACTGAGGAACGGCTTGAGCGGGCGTTTGCGCAGCGCCAGCATGGCAGCCTCGCTCACCAAACCCGCCGCAATGGCCAAGACAATATTCAGCAACACGCCCCAGCCGAAAAAATAAATTGCAACCAGACTTCCCGGAATCAAGGCCAGCAACACCTGTCGCATCAGTCGATTGAGCTGGTTGATAGGCGCAACATGCGGGGACGTGATGGTGGGGAATCGCATAGTTTTAGTCTCGTTGAAGCCGCTCTAACTGGATGTTGAAAAAGAACTTCCTGCCCTTTTCAGGATGCTGAAAAACTCATCCATGATTTTTTCAGCCCGATCGAGTCCGGTGGGCTTACGCCAGCTTCGCGTTCACGCCCGGACTCGATCGCGACAAATCAATCACTTGCTTGATCGATTTGCGTGCGGGACATCCATGTCCCGCCTTAACAGCTTGCTGAAACAGATATTTCAGCAAGCTGTTTTTCAACTCGCCTTATCGCAGCACATGCCCGCGAAAGACTACGAACATCAAGCACTTGGCGTGTTTGATGTTCGTGCAAGCCATCCATGGCTTGCCTTGGCAGTCTATTGAAAAACATTTTTCAACAGCCTGCTAACCCGGATGCTGCCTCGCCAACCCGGCGCACAATATCTGCGCATACCCGAGGATCGCTGGGCATCCAGCGATGCAGCAAAGCGCGCGCATCCATCTCGCTGTCCGCGCGCGACCAAAGGCAGTGATGAGGCGGGATAATGACCAAATCCAGCGACGTCCAGTAATTGTGAATCTGCATACCGTCGAGAACGGCTTCACTGGCCGCAAGGTTTGCAAGCAACGGGCTCCCCGGACGCATGTCGCGCGCGCCCTGGCCGTAACACAGGTAGGACGCCAGCGAGCCGGTATGTGGGCAGGACATGGAGAAGAACACCGGCACGCGTGCGCACCCGCCCAAAACTTGCAGATACTGGCGCGACACCACGCCCCCCATGCTGAAACCAATCAACAGAAAAGGCTCATTTTTCGGCAAATGCTCATCCACATAACGCTCGACCGAACAGGCCAGGGCATGAATGCCATGCCGCCCATCGGAGGGCTGCAACGACGGAGCATGGCAAACATGCCCTTCGACTTCGAGGGCACACACCAGTTTGTTAAAAATGCGCCCAGTATCGAAAATGCCATGCAGCAGCAGAATGTTCATTCAGCCCCCCCGTCGCGCAGAAACCGCAAAAACGAGGCCATCAAGACACCTCCGCAGCCTGTTTGGCCATAAAATGCCGGTAGCGCCATGTACGCCAGAAATGCGCCAGCATCGCCCCAAGCAGCGTCCACTGCAGGTAAGCCGCACCGATCATCAGCCAGATGGCCGCATCCAGACGATGCCGTGAGCCCAGCATTCCCATGAGCGGCTTGTTGAGCACGTCGTCCAGCAAGGCCGCCAGGGGCATGGCGGAAAAAATCAACGGCTGCAAAAGCGGGCCGCGTATCAACAGCACCAGTGCGAAAGCCGCCAACATAAGCCATGCCATACGCCAGAGCGCGTCAAGAAAGCGCGGTTTTTGCATCATTCACCACCTTCTCCCGCATCAGCAGACTTCGGCGACGGTTTTTCAAGCTGCAAAGCTTCCTTGCGCGCCTTGGCGCGCGCCATGGCCTCGGCAATCGCCCGCTGCTTGTCA
Organism: uncultured Gammaproteobacteria bacterium; assembly: GCA_938004235.1. GTDB lineage: Bacteria > Pseudomonadota > Gammaproteobacteria > Halothiobacillales > Halothiobacillaceae > Thiofaba. Next base: position 269 of record CALKWL010000176.1, on the reverse strand, counting down.
TCCGGCGCCGTATCACTGCCCGCCGCGGCGTCGCTCTTCTGCGCCGCCAGCTGGGCGCGCTTTTGCGCCAGCATGGCTTCGCGCTCCTGTTTATCGCGTTCGATGCGCAAATTGCGGAATTCAAAGCGCTCGCGCGCCACACTGGCTTTCTCGTGCTCGCGTTCACGTTGCCAGATCTCGGTTTTGGCATAACGAAAATATTGCACCAACGGAATATGCGACAGATCGGAAGAGCACACGTCTGAACTCCAGTCACGTCAGTCAATCTC
>CALKWL010000175.1 GCA_938004235.1 uncultured Gammaproteobacteria bacterium | reverse complement strand
CCTTCCGAGCGCTTGCAAGGAAGACCTAGAGTTTCTATCACATCGGTAAGAGGTATGTAATTCCTGATGGAGAAGAGAAATTCCTTGGAAAATTTGTGCATGATAGTCACCTCCCTCATGTTCTAAAACTCGGATTCGATCGCCAGCGCACTGACTATTTGCGCGTCTATTTGCTTGCTTTTGCTCTGGAGGGCGGCAAAAATGCTGCGTTCGGCGATTTGATCGATAAGCCGTGGCACTCCGCGTGATGCCTTGTGCAGTGCCTCTAGGCCGCAATGAGTGAATAGCGCGGCAGTTCTTCCGGCAGCGGCCAGACGGTGTGAGACATAGCTGTCGGCTTCTTCGCGCGAGAAAGGCATCAGTTGTACCCTGACGATAATGCGTTGGGCCAGCGGTTCGTGGATGGCGAGCCGGAGAGCGCTTTCGAGTTGAAGCTGTCCGGAGAGTAACAGGGCAACTTCGTCGCGTCGGTCGCAGTCGAAATTGGTGAACAGCCGAATCTCTTCAAGAAAACTAGTCGTCAAGCGATGAGCCTCATCAATGATAATCACCGGGCGAACGTGCTTTTGTCGGGTCAAGACCAGTAGTCGCTCCTGCAACTGGCGATACAGATCGGCTTTGCGGTAGGCAGGTTGGATACCTAGAGCCAGGAGAATCTGCCGGTAAATGTCGATGACACCGCAAGTAGTGTGCGCCAGGTAGACAGCGTGGTATTCGGTTTGGGAAAGTCCTTCGAGAAAGGCGCTGATCAACACCGATTTGCCGCAGCCCGGAGGCGCAGTCAAAGCTCCGATTCCAGATCTCTGAGCGAGATAATCAAGCATCTCGAGACCCTTGCTGAATCGTTCGTGTTCAAAAACGTCAATCCCTTCTTTGGCGAAAGGCAGTCTGGAAAACCCGAAGGCCGCCTTAATTTGCTGCAGGATGATTTTCTGCGTTGCCATGTTTCACCTCCTGATATTGTTCTCGCAGTCGGTAGAGCGATTGGAGCCGCAATTGCGACTCCGCTTTTTTACTTTCGGGCCTGGGATCTCGGCTCACTCTGGAGTTGGCCTGGGCGTCGAGAGGGTATGCCAACCCCATTTTTTGGTCCTGGCAAGAGAGATACACTTTGCGCAAATCGTTGGGATCGTAGTGAACCTGGATTTTTTGCCCGACCAACTCCAGCGGGGCTTCGAATCGCACCTTATCGACCTGGAACGTTCCGTCAAGGCACACTCGCCTTTCGACCTGTTGCATGAACAGAACATCGAGATCGACTACTTGCGGCAATGGGTGAGCATATTGAGCCAGCCGCAGCCATTTGTCCAATGGGGCCTCGTCGAGCGTTCGATGCTTGCGAACGTGATATTCGCCTTCGAGCCACGCCCAAAATAGAGAATTGAGTTCATCGAGTGTTCTCACTACCCCAGGGTCGATGCGCGACAGGAATTGGGTTCTGACGGTTCGAAAATATCGCTCGATTTTCGCTCTTCCTTCGGGCTGATAAGGACGTGAATGGATTAGGTGGATGCCAAGCGCTGCCGTAATGCGCAGCAAGTGATTGCTCCTGAACACGAACGCATTGTCCAGGTAAAGCTTGCGTGGCGTTCCTCTTTTCATCAGGGCTTGCTTGAGTGTGTCGAGAAACGAACCAAGGTTCTGGTCGAAGTAAAATTGACCGTGAGCGATGACCCGCGTGCAATCGTCTATCACCGCGATCAGATAAGTTCTGCGATACTTGCCGTCTTTCTCCGGCAAATTCGGGCCGTACAACACGTCGGTCTGAAAGCAATCACACGGGTAATCGAACTCATAGGCGCGAAATGTCGTACTCTGGCTCCACTGTTTCGTCAAATTACGCGCTTTCCGAAAGCGATAGAATGACGAAAGCGAAAGCTCTCCCTCGGCGATCAGGCCGCGTGCGACCAATTCCTTGAGTACGTTAGGTCCATCGAGTTCGGGCCTTTCAGTGAGCATCTGCTCGATCACTTCGCCGATCGTGTCACTGATAACTTTGCTTTCTCCCGCATCTTTGCGCTTCGCCGGTCGCAACGCTTCATGCCCGTTCTTACGATACAAATACAGCCACTCTTCGATCGTCTTGGCAGAAATTTGGCGTGGGTGTTCGCAGCCAGGGATGTTGTAATAATTTGCTGCCAACCTGGCGATCGCATTTTTCATTGGTTCACCGGCATCCTTGTTCAGCAGCGGCGCTATGACCTGATAACGAAAGAATGCCACTGCTTGACGTCTGTTCTCGTCCATAATTTCATTTCCTTTCCTGTTAGCGAGGTATGTGGACATCTTTGTACACTGCCATCAGATTACCACACCCTCGAAAATCGTGAAAGGCAAAGGCTCTGTGTATGAAACCGGGGTTGATTGGCCCTCATTGCGCAATCCATTTTCCTCCGCTGCCAGCGTGGCGAAAATGGCGCTCGAAAATTGCATGGAGCAGGGTTATGGCGGGGTTCTAAAAATAAATCTTCCATCAGCGGGGTATGCTCTGTATGAAATCAATGTGGTTGGAGGTCATGCCAGAGTTCTTTGAGCGGGGTATGGAGATCAGATCAGGGATTCTTTCATTTCTCTCAGGAAATGGCTGCTGTAAAAAGACAGAGCATCGCAGACTTGTTCCCATCCTTGAAACATCATATCCAGCAACATATGCAGTTTTTTTAAACCTTTCACTCTTGGGGGAGGATCTTCGCTCGCTTTGAAACGTTCGAACCGCTTCGCTAAAAAATGTATGATTTGTGGCAATTTCGACACCATGCTTTTAATCCACTCCGATCCTTTCTGCCGTGACGGTTCTTGATCCGTCGCCGTTTCCATCGCTTTGTTCAGCGTTTCCCCCTCGATAACCCGGCTGTGCAAAAATGTCGCCACTACCTCAGCTGTACTCTGCCTCTTCGGCAGCAGGCATGCGGGCAGCATAGCATGGCTGGTTCTGCAATGTTTACAGAGTACCCGGCCTATTCTAACCTTGAACTCGCCGCTTTTCATGCATACCCAACGTTCGTAGTATCCAATCCTCACCAGCTTACCTTCCTCTCCACAGCTCGGACACTCTTGTGGAATCGGCAAATGCGGATATTCTTCACCAAGTTGCAAATAATCGTTGATTTTTCCT
>CALKWL010000174.1 GCA_938004235.1 uncultured Gammaproteobacteria bacterium | reverse complement strand
CACCGAGATCTACACTCTTTCCCTACACGACGCTCTTCCGATCTAAACTCTTCGTTTTCCATTATACCTCCCTGCGCGACTGCTTTTACATAAACTATTCGCAGTATAAAGAAAGAATTACAAATAGCTTGATTACATAACATAGTTGCATATCCAAAACACTTATCTATTATTATATTCATAAGTGCGATTTTGTCAATATTTACCACATAGGGAAATAATGAAACTGCTTGATTTACTATTAGGGAAAACTCAAGAGGAGCCAGACGAGCTAACCGCCCGTCTAAACGCGGTGGTGGCTAAAGGCTCTGAAGAGGACGTGGCGTTGGCGAAAGCCATTTTAGCCACAGGCTGTCCTAGTCCGGCCCAGGCTGCGGCAGCTTACGCTAGCGGTGCTGTGTGGGGGGATAAGGGTTTTTGGCTGAATTATGCCAAAGACTTTTCTGGCACTACATTCCAGATTGAGAAAGACGCACAGGGGCGGAGCAGATGGATCGCCATAACATCTAATCGGTGGATGGACAGGGACGGGCAGATAATTCTTGACAGCGCCCATAAAGAATTTGTTGCCTGGCTAGATCAGAATCCGACCAAAGCGCCCCAATTGTGGACATGGCACACCCCCGGCACTGCCCGAAAGGAAAGGGCAGACTGGTGGGAATATACGAACGGTTTCTTAATTTTTTCGGGTCCATTGACGGATGAAGAAGCCCTTCAATACGAAGCGGTAAAAACGTTTGATGTAGGGGTATCACACGGTTTTATTGCTAATGTATCGGAGGACAACAAATATATCGTCAAGTATCGGACCTACGAAATATCCGATCTACCAGCGCAGGCGGCCAGCAATCCGTTTACGCAATTTGATGTTTTTGGAGAGAGAAATATGAATGCACAAAAAAGGCAATGGCTTACTTCCCTATTCGGGGAGGAAAAAGTAGCCAAACTAGAAAGCGCCACATCCGAAATGGAGGCGCTGTTGGACGAATTGGGTATTCCGTCCGCCAAGGAATTGGAAAAAGAATGGAATGCCTATCAGGAATCGCTGGCCGAAGCTGAAGTCGTGGAGACCGAAGCCCAGAAAGAAGCAGAGCGGGTGGACATCGTAGATCATGTCCTCAAGGTGCTGGACGTTGAAGGTTTGCAGAAAGCCCTGACCGAGATTGGCGCAGCCCTAAAGGCAAGTGCCGAACAGGTAGCAGAACTTCGGGAAGCAAACGATAAACTAGCCGCCGAAGTTGCCGGGTTGAAGGAAACTGACGACACCCGTATTAGCAACTTCTTCACCCCCCGCAAACCGCTGGCTTGGTCTGTTAAAGCCGACGCCGCCGTAGTAGAAGAGGACGAGTTGACGGAGGAAGACCAGAAGGCTGTATCAGAACTTCGTCAGGATCACAAATGGCTGGCGGGCCTACTCGCCACCAAGGACTAGGAGAACGAGATGGTATTAGATTCACTAATCAAGGAGCTTCAAGCTCTGCAAAAAGCGCCCACGGGCACTCCCGTAGGGCCAAATGTTCATGGCCCCAATAGCATGTTTGGCGTGCCCGGTCTGGAGAGAGACATCATCTCGTCCCGCATGGCTACTAAGGGCCTGGCTTCTGCTATTCCAGCAATGGGGGGCGTGACCGAATATCCCCTGTATCCTTATATCACTGGGTACACTGCCCCAACGGGCAGTCAGCCAGAAGCGGAATGTGCGGACGGCCCTATCGCAGGTAACGCTAAAACCTGTCTACAAACGGCCCAGTTCGGAACCTACAAGTTTCGGACCCGCGAGCTAAATATCAGCCGCTTGGGTGCGCTGGTAAATGCTGGTGAAAGCACGGACCTGCGGTTTGTCAATGACCCAATGGTAGAAATGATGGGCGCTTTCGTTCCCAACGTTTCCCGCGATGGTGTCCTGGCTTACGGCAGAGAAGTAATGACCCGTTTTTATGACGTTGGCGTTGCTTTCCAAGACCTGCTAATGCAGCAGTTATATGTTGGTACTGGAACCACAAATGAGTTTCCCGGCCTTGACCTGCTGATTGTGGAAAACCACTATGACGCCAAGACTGGCCAACTGTGCGCCGCGCTGGCTTCGGATGTGCGGGACTTTGGCGATGTCAATATCACTTCCGCCGCTGGTGCTGCTGCTATCGTAGCAGAGCTGGTTTCGATGGTACGTATCGCCCGCCATAACGCTGACCGTATGGGCTTCAACCCCGTACAGTTTGCTTTCGCCATGAAGGCGCAGGCATTCAACGAAATCAGCGACGTGTGGCCCTGCTCGTACATGACCCGGCGCTGTGAACTAAATAGCGAACGCAGTACTATCTTTGTGGATGCCGAGTCTCAGCTAAATATGCGCAGTCAGATGCGGCAGGGTTCCTACCTGCTGGTTGACGATGTTGCAGTTCCGGTCATTCAGGACGACGCAATTGTTGAAACGGACTTGGGTGAACTGGTATTCTCCAGCGACATCTACCTGCTACCCATGACCATTCGTGGTGGCCGTCCCGCGCTGTATTGGGAATACTTCGACTACCGCAAGGGCACTGTCCCCGCGATTCGGGATGGTCGTTCAGAGACAGATTTCTGGACCGATGGCGGGCATTACCTGTGGCACAAGCAACCCCCACTAAACGGGTGTATGATCTGGCAGGCCGAAACCAGAATACGGGTCCGACTGGAGACCCCACAACTGGCAGGTCGTCTACAGAACGTTGCCTACAGTGTGAGCCGCCACTTCCGCGACACCATTCCTGGGCAGCAATACTACCTGAACGGTGGTAACAGCAGCGGGTACTCCCCCGACACGCTGTACAACGAGTGGAGCAACATTCCCAGCTAACAATTAGCTTGGGAAAATAACAAGAGATCGGAAGAGCACACGTCTGAACTCCAGTCACGTCAGTCAATCT
>CALKWL010000173.1 GCA_938004235.1 uncultured Gammaproteobacteria bacterium | reverse complement strand
GATTGACTGACGTGACTGGAGTTCAGACGTGTGCTCTTCCGATCTAGGCATATCACGCTGTGGAAGTGGCAGGTGAACATGCCGGGCTGGCGTTTAAGCTTGACCCAGCTGGCGATTACGGTGTTCGACATCCTGTTTTCTGTAGCCTGCCTGTACGTTCTGTTGCCTGCGGGCAGCGTGCCGTTTGGCACCCTGGTGCTGGTGTTCGTGCTGGCGGCGGCGCTGGGTGTGGCCAGTCATGTGCCCGCTGGCCTTGGGGTATTCGAGGCAGTCATGATTGCGGCGCTGGGCGACCATGTGCCGGTGGCGCAGTTGATGGTGGCGCTGGTGTTGTTCCGCATTATTTATTACCTGCTGCCGCTGTCGCTGGCCATGCTGCTATTGACCTGGCGCGAGGTGCGCCTGGCGCGCGGACAGTCAGTGAGCAGTCTGCTTGATGAGTCGCCGACCGTGGCTTCCCGCTGGGGTGGATGGCGCGCGCCGATGGGTGCCTTGGGCGATTGGAGCGCGCGTCTGGTTCCGCTGGCGGTGGCCGGGCTGATGTTCATCGCGGGTCTGGTGATGCTGGCCTCAGCGGCCTTGCCGGGGGTTCCTGCTCGACTGGCCATGCTGGATGAAAACCTGCCGTGGGAGCTGGTGGAGATTTCGCATGTGCTGGCGGCGCTGGTGGGCTTAAGCCTGCTTTTTCTCGCGCGCGGCTTGCAGCGGCGGCTTAACGGAGCGTATGTGCTGAGTATGGTGTTGCTCGGGCTGGGCGTGATGTTCAACCTGTTCAAGGGGGTGGATTACGAAGAGGCTGGCATGCTGGCGAGCGTGGCACTGGTGCTTTTTTTGAGCCGCAAGGAATTTTACCGGCGTACCCGCTTGCTGGATTCACCGTTCTCCGGGGGCTGGTTCGCGGCGGTGCTGGCGGCGCTGGTCGGCATGTTGGCGCTGTCGTTTTTCGCCTTCAAGGATGTGACCTACACCCATGCGCTGTGGTGGCAGTTCGGGCTGGATCAGGAGGCGGCGCGTTCCTTGCGCGCCACGCTGGGTGTGGGTGTGGGCGTGGCATTTTTGGGGCTGATGGTTTTGCTGCGTCCACCCTTGCGTGTGCCGCACGAGCCCAATGCTGCGGTGCTGGCTCATGCGCAAGCGATTGTTGCGCACCAGGATAACGCCGCCGCCAACCTGGTTTTGCTGGGCGACAAGTCAGTGATGATTAACGATGAGGGGGATGCCTTCATCATGTTTGCGCGCCAGGGGTCGAGTTTTATCGCCCTGGGTGATGCAGTAGGCGGGGCGGCTGAGGACCTGAACTGGCAGTTCCGCGAACTGGTGAGCCGCGAGGGTGGGCGCATCGCATTTTATCAGGTGCGGCCTGCCATGTTGCCGCTTTACCTGGACATGGGGTTGACTCCGCTGAAAATCGGCGAGGAAGCCGTGGTGCCGCTCATGGATTTTGAGCTGAAGGGCAAGCGACACGAGGCCAATCGCTATGTGCTGAACCGCGGTGAACGCGTGGGGTTGAGCTTTGAGTACATTGAGGCGTCGCGCTGGGACGAGGTTTTTGACGAGGTGCGTGCCATTTCGGATGCCTGGCTGGCGCAACGCAAGGCGCGTGAGAAGCAGTTTTCGCTGGGCATGTTTGATGCCGCTTATGTGCGTCATTTCGATCTGGCCGTGGTGCGCTTTCAGGGGCGGATTGTGGCCTTCGTCACGCTGCTGAGCACGGCGAGCCGGGTCGAGGTGACCACGGATGTGATGCGTCAACTGGCCGACGCGCCGCGCGATGCGGTGCGCTTTATGCTGCTGAAGCTGATGCTGTATCTGAAACCCCTTGGGGTGCGGCGCTTTTCCATGGCCATGGCGCCTTTGTCGGGCTTGGAGGGACATCGTTATGCGCCGGTGTGGCAGCGTATCGGCGCGGCGGTTTATCAATACGGCGGCGCGTATTACAACTTTTCCGGCGTGCGCCAGTTCAAGGAGCAGTTTTACCCGCAGTGGGAACCGCGTTATCTGGTGACTCAGGGTGGCCTTGATCCCGCCATTATTTTGGCGGATATCGCCATGCTGGTGGGTGGCGGAATGCGTGGGGTGTTGGGCAAGTGAAACACGCGTGGTTGCTGTTGTGGGCTTGCCTGCTCTGGGGCTTGCAGTGCTGCGGCTGTGCGGCGGCGGGGCAGGTCGAACAACTGCCTAGCCGTGAATGGGGCACGATGGAACTGTATCGCCCCGATGCGGCAACAGGTGATGTGCTGCTGATGTTTTCCGGGGCAGGCGGCATCGAAGCGCAGGATCGCAAGGCGGCGCAACGTATGCTCGCCGAAGGGCGCACGGTGGCGCTGGTGGATGGCGGTGCAGTTTTGCGCGGGGCGAAGGCGGCCTCTGGAAGCTGTCTGGAGCTGGCATCCATCGGGCAATGGCTGAGCCAAACCGTGCAGCAAGGCATGGGGGCGGATGATTTTCGTGCAGCGCTGCTGATCGGACGCGACGAGGGCGCCTGGGTGGTGCATTCCCTGCTGGCGCAAGCGCCTGAGGGCGTGTTCAAGGCTGGCCTGAGCGTGAACTTCAGGCCGGGCAATCCCACGGCACGCCCCCTGTGCGGGGTTGGCGCGGTGGCCGCTGACCGCCGCATTGCCCCAGATACACCTCTAAACGGGGTGTGGGCGGTAGCGGACACTCATGCACTGCATTTCGACGCGGCGCGCTATGCCCGACAGGCGGCATCGGTCAGCGGGCAGGGTGAGCTCTGGGTGATGTCCGGGATTGATTATGCTGAGCTGGCCAGTCGCTTTATGCGCGGGGTGAGTGCACCGAACACGTTGCGGCGGGGTGCGAAGACAGGCACGACGGCGCTGCCGCTGATCGAACTTCCGGCTCAGATGGACGAGCAAAACCTGGCGTTCAAGGATGTCAGTGTGTTGTTTGTCTCCGGCGATGGTGGCTGGCGCGATATTGACCAACAGGTCGGGCGCGTGCTGGCCGACAACGGCCTGCATGTGCTGGGTGTGGATGCGCTGCGTTATTTCTGGCGCAAACGCACGCCGGAATCGGTCGCTGCCGATCTCACCGCACTGCTGGAAAAGCCTGAGGCGGGGCAGGGCGCAACCCGGTTTCCCATTGGGCATCGGCTGGTCTTCATCGGCTATTCCTTCGGCGCCAATATCCTGCCGCTGGTTTACACGCATCTACCGCAAGAACTGCGTGAGCGTGTGGTGCTGACCGTGCTGCTATCCCCGGAATTGCGCACCGATTTCGAGATCCACATGGCTGGCTGGTTGGGTGCGCAGGCCGCTCAACATGCGACCGCGATCCTTCCCGCCGTATTGCGGATGCCCGCGCCGCAGGTTTTGTGCGTCCAGGGCATCGAAGAGGGGGCGGACAGCCTGTGCAATCAGCCTGCCCTGGCTCAGGCGGGTGTTGAAATTTGGCGCCTGCCCGGCGGGCATCATTACGATAAAGACTACCCTGCCTTGGCCATGAAAATCATGGACGCCCTGCGCAAGCGTCTTGTCGGGGAGCAACATTGACCCCTATTGCTAATGACCCGGCTAGATGAAGTTTGGAATGTTACCCAACATCTTGGGTGTAGGAGGCTCGTCCCGAGCCGATGTTTTCGCGCCGGGACGGCGCTCCTACGCGAATATCGGTTTAGTGAGAGTCTGGTTCATCTAGCCATATCGATAGTCTGCTGCAACCAGCCGATAACCGATGCCGGTTTCCGTAATGAGATACTTCGGCTGCGTCGGATCGTCTTCCAGCTTCTGGCGCAGATGCCCCATGTAGATGCGCAGGTAATGGCTGCTGTCCGCATGGCTTGGCCCCCAGACCTCGCGCAGCAGATGGCGATGGGTCATGACCTTGCCTGTATTGCGCGCCAGCACGGTGAGTAGCCTGTATTCCGTCGGCGTAAGGTGCACTGGCGCACCGCGTCGAGTGACCATGCGCGTACTAAAGTCAATGCGTGTGTCGCCAAAGCGGAATGATTGCTCGGTGGAGCCCTGCACCTGATCGCGGCGGCGAAGATGGGCGCGGATGCGCGCCATCAGCTCGGCCACGCCGAACGGCTTGGTCAGGTAGTCGTCCGCGCCTGCATCCAGCGCCAGTACCTTGTCTTCCTCCTGAGCCCGCGCCGAGAGGACGATGATGGGCAACGAACTCCAGCTGCGCAGGCTGCGGATCACCTCGGAACCGTCCATATCCGGTAGCCCGAGATCAACAATCAGCAGATCGGGCTTGCGGGTACCGGCCTCCACCAATCCCTGACGGCCTGTCGCGGCAATGAAGACCGACATGCCCTCGGCTTCCAGTGCGGTACGCAGGAAACGCTGGATTGGCTGGTCATCCTCAATGACGACCAGCGTAATGGCGATTGATGCGGCCATCAGCCTTCTCCTGCTTCAGCATCCGCCGGGCTCAGCTGCGGCGGCGTTCCAAGCGGCAGGCTAAAGCTGAACCTTGCGCCGCCTTCGGCACGGTTTTCCGCCCGGATGCGTCCGCCGTGTGCATGGATGATGGCGCGGCAGATCGCCAGCCCCAGCCCCACGCCTGGGCTTGATGACTCACGCTCGCCGCGCGTGAATTTTTCAAAGATCCTCTCCTCCATGCCCTCCGGCAAGCCGGGGCCTTCGTCGCTCACGCTGACCTCAAGACTATCTCCACGGATGGCCGCGCTGAGCGTGATCAGTGTGTCCGGCGGGGTGTACTTGACCGCGTTATCGAGAAGATTGCACAACACCCGCTCGATCATCATGGCATCGAGAGCCACCAGCGGTAGATCGCGTGCCAGGCGGGTCGCCACGCGGTGCTTCGCCAACAGCTCCGTGCTGGCGCGCAGGGCGCTGCCGATCACCTCCTCGATCGGCTGCCAGTGCTTGTTGAGCGTCACGCCGCCAGCTTGCAGACGCGCCATGTCCAGCAGGTTGATCACCAGCGCATTGATGCGCAAGGCCTGCTCATGGATGGCAGGCGCAAGCTCCTTGTTTGCGGCATCCTGGGGGCGCGCCACCAGTGCCGCCGACAGCCCGAGCAAGCCGGTCAACGGAGTGCGCAGGTCGTGCGAGATGGCCGACAACAGCGAATTGCGCAAACGCTCAGCTTCCATATTGACCAAGGCATCCTGCGCCACCTCGACGTAATGCACCCGCTCCAGCGCCAGCGCGATCTGCGAGGCGAAAGTTTCCAGCAGACGCTGCTGCTCGGGCTGAAAAATCAGACGCGGATCGGAAGGACGGATCGCCAGCACGCCACGGGTACACATCGGGGCGCGCAAGGGCTGGTACAGCACAGGGTTGGCGGGCAGGGTGTGAGTGCCAAGCCCGGCGGGCTCCTGATGGTCGTAGGCCCATTGCGCAACGCCAAGATCCGGGTCGGCGAGCAGGCTATCACCATGATCTCCTTCAACCGGTTGGCGAATCCTGTCATGGCTGTCTGGCAGCAGGATGGCGACCTGGGACTGGAACACCCCGGCCAGCCGCACGCTGCCGTCCTTGATGATCTGCCCTGCGGTCAGAGCCGAAGACAATACTTTTCCCGCCTCGAACAGGGATTCGGCGCGGCGCTCCCGGTAGCGAGCGATGCGCGCCTGGTAATGCAGACTGGCGGTGAGATTGCTGATGACCAGGGCGACCACCAGCATCAGCACGAAGGTGAACAGATACTGGGTATCGGCTACGGTGAAGGAGAGACGCGGATCGACGAAAAAGAAGTCGAACACGCCCACGCTGAGCAAGGAAGCGAAAATACCGGGGCCACGCCCGAAGCGCATCGAGATCAACACCACCACCAGCAGGTACAGCATGATGACGTTGGCCAGATCGAACACATTGACCAGCCCCGCTGCGGCCAGGGTCGTGGCCGCACAGGCGGCGGCAGCCCAGAAATATCCCGTGCGTTTTTCACGCGGCGGTGTTTTCAGCACCAGTCCCGGCGCGGGAGTCAGGGCATCATGCGCACTTTGCTCAGGCTCGTGGCCGACGATGTAGACATCCATATCGACCTGGCTGGCAAGCTGATCGGCCGGGCTTGGCCGCAGCAGGCGGGCGAGCATGGAACGGCTGGACTTGCCAACCACCAGCTTGGAAACATTGCGTTCTTGCGCATACGCGAGCAGGGTCGGCACCAGCTCGGAGCCAGGAAGGGAAGTGGTTTCAGCTCCAAGTTCCTGAGCCAGACGCAAGGTTCTGAGAACCTTATCGCGCCGCGCCTCGGACAAACGCAACAGCTTGGGCGTTTCCACATACACGGCCAGCCAGTCGGCGTGCAGGCTGGCCGCCAGCCGCGCCGCGCTGCGCACCAAACGGCTGGAATCATCCCCCGGCCCAACGCAGACCATCAAACGCTCCTTGGCCTGCCACACCTGGCTGATCGACTGATCGGCGCGGTATTCGCGCATCTGCGCATCCACCCGGTCGGCGGTGCGCCGCAGAGCCAGCTCGCGCAGGGCGATCAGATTGCCCTTGCGGAAAAAATTGCGAATGGCGCGCTCGGCCTGCTGCGGCAGATAGACCTTGCCCTCTTTCATGCGTTGCAGCAGCTCATCGGCGGGCAAATCCACCAGCGTGACCTCATCCGCCTGTTCAAACACCCGGTCGGGCAGGGTTTCGCGCACCATGACACCGGTGATGCCGCCGATGATGTCGTTCAGACTTTCGAGATGCTGCACGTTGACCGTGGTGTAGACATCAATGCCGGCGGCGAGCAGCTCCTCCACATCCTGCCAGCGCTTGGGATGGCGCGAACCGGCCACATTGGAATGCGCCAGCTCATCGACCAGAATCAGCGCAGGCTTGCGCGCCAGCGCCGCGTCCAGATCGAACTCGGCCAGTTCGCGCCCCTGGTAGCTCACCCGCTTGGGCGGCAGGTATTCCAGCCCTTCGAGCAGGCGAGCGGTTTCCGAGCGGCCATGGGTTTCCACAAGACCCACCACCACTTCGCGCGCCTGCTCACGCAAGATGCGCGCCGCGCTCAACATGGCGTAGGTTTTGCCCACGCCAGGGCAGGCGCCGAAGAAGATTTTCAGCTTGCCACGCGCCGCCTGGGCTTCGTCGCGCTGTACCTTTTCGAGCAAGGTGTCGGGGTCGGGGCGTCCGTCGTTATTCATGCTTGTGCTCATGGGCTGTTGCATTCGGGCAGTGTAAACAGGCGCTTAACGTTGCACCGCACTATAAGCCCCAATATGAGTCACTTGATCCAGCGCCATGTTCAGTGCCAGCACATTCACTCGTGGTTCGCCCAACAGCCCCAGTTGACGCTTTTCGGTGTGCTGTTCAATGAGTGTACTGACCTCGGCCTCATTCAGGCCGCGCACGCGCGCAATGCGGGAAGCCTGCCACTGCGCCGCAGCGGGGCTGATATGCGGGTCGAGACCGCTGGCCGAGGCGGTCACCAGATCAATCGGGATGGGCGCAGTGTTGCTCGGATCGGCTTCACGCAGCGCCTTGACGCGCCCCTCCACGGCTTCTTTTTGCGCCGGGTTGAGCGGCCCCAGGTTCGAGCCGCCGGATGCCGCCGCGTTGTAGGGCGATGTCGCGGTCGCTGACGGACGTCCCCAGAAATACTTCGGCGCGCTAAAGTTCTGACCGATCAGCTCGGAACCCAGCGTTTTGCTATCGCGCACGATCAGGCTGCCGTTGGCCTGGTGCGGGAAGGCGACTTGGCTGATCCCTGTGACCAGCAGGGGATAGGCCAGACCGGTGAGCACAGTGAGCATGGTGAATAGGGTCAGGGCGGGACGAATTTGATTTTTCACGGAAGTCTCTCCAAAAAGGCCTTAAACCAGACCGAGCCCCGACAGGCTCATGTCGATCAACTTGATGCCAATGAACGGTACGATCAGTCCGCCCAGACCGTAGATGGCCATGTTGCGGCGCAACAGCACGGCCGCGCTCTGCGGACGGTAGGGCACCCCCTTCAGCGCCAGCGGGATGAGGACGATGATAATCAGCGCGTTGAAAATCACCGCCGACAGGATCGCCGAATTCGGGCTCGCCAGAGCCATCACGTTCAGCGCGGCAAGCTGCGGGTAGGTGCTGACGAACGCCGCCGGGATGATGGCGAAATATTTGGCAATGTCGTTGGCCATGCTGAAAGTGGTGAGCGAGCCGCGCGTCATCAACATTTGTTTGCCGGTTTCGACCACCTCGATCAGCTTGGTCGGGTTGGAGTCGAGATCAACCATATTGCCCGCCTCTTTCGCCGCCTGGGTGCCGGAATTCATCGCCACCGCCACATCAGCCTGCGCCAGCGCGGGCGCATCGTTGGTGCCGTCGCCGGTCATGGCCACCAGATGCCCCTCGGCCTGGTGCTTGCGGATCAGGCTGAGCTTGGCTTCCGGCGTGGCTTCGGCCAGGAAGTCGTCCACCCCCGCCTCGGCGGCGATGGCGGCGGCGGTGGTGCGGTTGTCGCCGGTAATCATGATGGTTTTGATGCCCATGCGGCGCAATTGGGCGAAACGCTCCTTGATGCCGCCCTTGACGATGTCCTTCAGCTCCACCACGCCCAGTACGCGCGAGCCATCCGCCACCACCAGCGGCGTGCTGCCGCGACGCGCGACTGTATCGATAATCGTCGCAATCTGGTTTGGGAAGGCGCCGCCCAGGCTTTCCACATGCTGCTGGATAGCGCTGGCCGAACCCTTGCGGATCTGGCGTGCGCCAAGATCGACCCCGCTCATGCGCGTTTGCGCGGAAAAGTGGATGAAATGCGCATCCAGGGCGTGAATGTCGCGCTCGCGCAGCTTGTACTTCTGCTTGGCGAGCACCACGATGCTGCGGCCTTCCGGGGTTTCGTCAGCCAGCGAAGCAAGCTGGGCGGCATCCGCCAGCTCCGCCTCGCTTACGCCAGGGGCGCGTATGAACTCCGTGGCCTGACGGTTGCCGAGGGTGATGGTGCCGGTCTTGTCCAGCAGCAGCACGTCTACATCGCCTGCCGCCTCCACCGCGCGGCCGGAGGTGGCGATCACATTCGCCTGCATCATGCGGCTCATGCCCGCCACGCCGATGGCCGAAAGCAGTCCGGCAATCGTGGTGGGAATCAGACAGACCAGCAGGGCGACCAACACGGTCATGGACACGGGCGAGCCCGCCCCGGCGACCTGCACGCTGAACAGCGAGAACGGCAGCATGGTCACGGTCACGCCGAGGAAGATGATGGTCAGAGTGATCAGCAGGATGCTCAGGGCGATCTCGTTCGGGGTTTTTTGGCGCTTGGCGCCCTCCACCATGGCGATCATGCGATCAAGAAAGGCCTCGCCGGGGTTGACCGTGACGCGCATGACCAGCCAGTCGGACAGCACCGTGGTGCCGCCGGTGACCGAGGAGAAGTCCCCGCCCGCTTCACGGATCACCGGCGCGGATTCGCCCGTAATGGCCGACTCGTTGACCGAGGCCACGCCCTCGATGACCTCGCCGTCGGCGGGAATCATGTCGCCCGCTTCGACCAGCACCACGTCACCCTTGCGCAGCTCATCGCCCGCCACCTGATCCAGCGCCGAGCCGTAGCGCGCCTCGCGCAGCTTCTTGGCCGTCACACTCTTCTTGCTGCCGCGCAAGGCCATGGCCTGGGCCTTGCTGCGCCCTTCGGCAATGGCTTCGGCAAAGTTGGCAAACAGTACGGTGAACCAGAGCCAGAGCGTAATCGCCAGGATGAAGCCCGAGCTTTCCGCCGGTTGCCCGCCGTCCCCACGCCACACGGACTGGAGCCAGAGCAGGGTGGTCAGCAGGCTGCCGACATAGACGACAAACATCACCGGGTTACGCCATTGAATGCGCGGATCGAGTTTCTTGAAAGCATCGACGATGGCCGGTTTGACCAGTTCGGGAGCGAACATCGTCAGGGTTTTATGCGACATGATTTATCTCCTTAGAGCCTATTCCAAATCTATTTTTGAGGCGGAAAACTCTTGTCAAACGGCACCTACACGCTTTTCGTACCCAACTCTCGTTAGATAGCGAGAGTTCGAACAGGCTCTTAATGGGGCGCTTGTTGGGCAGGCCAGAGCATCAGGTGCTCGACCATCGGCCCCAGAGCCAATGCGGGCAGGTAGTTGAGCAGGCCGACTAGCAGCACCGTGCCGATCAGCAAGGCGACGAACAATGGCCCATGCGTCGGCAGGGTTCCGCTGGTTTCGGCGATGCGCTTCTTGGCTGCCAGCGCCCCCGCCAGCGCCAGCACCGGCACAATCACGCCGAAGCGACCAAACCACATGGCCACCGCCAGCAGCAGGTTGTAGAAGGGGGTGTTGGCGCTCAGACCCGCAAAGGCACTGCCGTTGTTGTTGGCGGCGGAGCTAAGGGCGTACAGCACTTCGGAAAAACCGTGCGCGCCGGGGTTGAAAATGCCTGCCCGCCCATCCGTAAGCAGCACGGCAACGGCGGTTCCGAGCAACACCAGCAGCGGCGTGACCAGAATGGCGATGGACACCATCTTCATCTCGAAGGCTTCAATCTTCTTGCCCTGATATTCCGGCGTGCGACCAATCATCAGGCCGGCAATGAACACCGCCAGGACAGCGAAGATCAGCATCCCGTACAGCCCCGAGCCGACGCCGCCGAACACCACCTCGCCAAGCTGGATCAACATCAGCGGAACCATGCCGCCCAGCGGAGTGTAGGAGTCGTGCATGGAATTGACCGCGCCGCAGGACGCCGCCGTGGTGATGGTGGCGAACAGGGCGGAATCGACGATGCCGAAGCGTGCCTCCTTGCCTTCCATATTGCCGCCTGGCTGCCCTCCGCCAGCGCGTATGGACGGGCTGACGGACTGATCGACGCCGGTATCCGCCAAGCGCGGATTGCCCTGTTGTTCTGCGCTGATCGTCACCATGGACAGCGACACGAACAGGACACTCATGGCGGCCAGCAAGGCCCAGCCTTGGCGACTGGAGCCGACCATGCGCCCGAAGGTGAAGGTCAGTGCCGCCGGGATCAGGAAGATCGACAGCATTTGCAGCACATTACTCAGCGGCGTCGGATTTTCGAATGGATGCGCCGAGTTGGCATTAAAGAAGCCGCCGCCGTTGGTGCCGATCATCTTGATCGCTTCCTGCGACGCGACCGGCCCCATGGCGAGGGTTTGCGGCTGGGCAGCTTGCAGCGACTGCACCTCCACATAGGCCGCGACGTTCTGGATCACGCCTTGGCTGACCAGCACCAGCGCGAACACGATGGACAGCGGCAGCAGGATATACAGCGTGACACGGGTCAGATCGACCCAGAAGTTGCCGATGGTCGCGCTGGAATGACGCGCGAAACCACGAATCAGCGCAATCGCCACCACGATGCCAGTCGCCGCAGACAGAAAGTTCTGCACCGTCAGCCCCAGCATCTGGGTCAGATAGCTCATGCTGGTTTCGCCGCCATAGCCCTGCCAGTTGGTGTTGGTGACAAACGAAACCGCAGTGTTGAACGACGAGTCCGCGCTGACCGCCGCCATCTGCTGCGGATTGAGCGGCAACCAGGGCTGAAGCCGCTGCAAGAGGTACACGAACAGCACGCCAACCAGGCTGAACAACAGGATGGAGATGGCGTAGTGCAGCCAGCCCATTTCCTTGTCCCGATCCACCCCGGCCAGGCGGTAAATCAGGGACTCAAACGGCGCACCCACGCGCGACAGCAGGTGTTTGCGCCCCTCCATGACATCGGCGATATACCCGCCCAAGGGCTTCGCCAAAACCAACAGCACGAGCATGTACAGCCCGAGCATCAACCAGGCATGTTGTGTCATCAGAATTTCTCCGCTTGAATAAGCGCAACCACTAGAAAGATCAGTAGCTCAGCCGCGACCACGAGGCCGAACACGTAAAACCAGCTCATAGTTGTCCCCCTACCTTGGCACAGCCCCACGCCAGCCCAGTAAGAGTGATAAAAAATGCTGTGATAACAAAGATATAAACGATGTCCATACGAACCTCCATGCGTGTTTTCTCACGTGAAGCATCGTAGGTTCTATCAGGTAAAAATCGTGAAAAAACTGGCGGGAATGGAATAAAAAAAGCGTAAAAATCAGTGCTTGGGTTGGCAGTCTGCTTCTCCCTCCTTTGGAAAAAGGGGGTAGAGCGAAGCGAGGAGGCAGTGATGCTGCGATATACGCACAATAAATTCCTCTCCTGACCTTTCGGGTAAACCCAATCGATCCGCGCAATCAATACCCACACTCATATTATTGACTTTGGGGGAGGGGGCAAATTACGATGCGCCGCACTAAAATGCTTAAACGGAATTAGGACGTGGCGCGCTGGAGAATACAGGCGTCGATACCCTGATCCATGAGCCTTCATACGACTTATGTTTACGTCATCGAGGGAAGCCATGAATCTCCAGCAAATTTTGATCCTCACCCCGCAATGAGCCACCGCCGAAATGCTACTGCCCCCAATGCTACTGGTATCGAACTGACCCGCCAGGCCAGCCATGCGGCTCCCGTGGTCGTCGAGCACACACACATGGCAGAAGCACTGGCCGCCCGAGAGCAGGAATTCCGCACCCTGGCCGAAAATTCCCCGGACAATATCTGCCGCTACGATACGAACTGCCGGATAACCTACCTGAATCGCCAATTGGCCGAAACCTACGGCTGCGATGCGCAATCAGTCTATGGCAAAACACCGATAGAAATCGATGACGATGACATCGCTGCTGCCGACGTGCAGGCAAGAATTGCCAAAGTCATAGATACCGGACAAGCCGACGAAATTGAAATCCTTGTTCCAGACAAGGACAAAGGACTGCGCTATCACCATATCCGCATGGTCGCAGAACGGGATGTCCAGGGAAGGATCATCGGTGTTCTGAGCCAGGGGCGCGACATTACCGAACGTAAACTCATCGAAGCCAGCCTCGTTTCCCGCGAGCGCGAATTCCGCACCCTGGCCGAAAATATGCCGGATTACATTGCGCGTTACGACGTCCATGGTCGAAAGACCTACCTGAATAATGCCCTGATCGAAATGATTGGTGATGACGAGGCGGCGCAACTCGGAAAAACCCCGAGTGAGTCCATGCCTGCAGATATGCCGGGGCTGGCGGAATACGTGGAAAAATTACGGCGAACCCTGAGCACAGGTCAGCCAGAAAGCATGGATGGCATCGTCAACCGGGGGCCTCGCACCGGTGAAGTCCATAATTTGCGCTTCGTCGCCGAGCGCGCTCAAGACGGCAGTATCATCGGTGCCCTGGTGTTCAGCCGCGACATCAGCGAACTCAAGAAAAATGAACGCGAACTTGAGGAGTCCCGCGATCTGCTGCGCGAACTGGCCGCCCGCCGTGATACGGCACGCGAAGAAGAGCGCAAGCGCATCGCCCGCGAGGTTCACGACGAACTGGGGCAGATGCTGAGTGCCCAGCGCCTTGATATCGCCACACTGAAATTCCAGTTCGCCGGAGAAAATCCGCAGCTGGTCGAGCGCTGCGAACGCCTGCTGGAAATCACCGACCAGACCATTCAGGTCGTGCGCAATGTTGCGTCCTCCTTACGCCCGGCCGTCATCGACATAGGCATTCGCTCGGCACTTTCCTGGCA
>CALKWL010000172.1 GCA_938004235.1 uncultured Gammaproteobacteria bacterium | reverse complement strand
GACCACCGAGATCTACACTCTTTCCCTACACGACGCTCTTCCGATCTTCATCGTGCCATGCGGCAAGCTGCGCCGCACTGTGCAGCGCCAGCGGGGCGAGGGAGAAGCGTAGGAAGGCGTCGATGTCCAGCGTGCCTTGCTTGTAATCCTCGTAAAAATGCTGGTTGGCTGTTTCGTACAGCTCGGGGTCAACGATGCCGCGTTCACACAGAAATCGTCCCCACAAGTAATCGGAGTCACCGGCAAGCAGGGTATTGTCGAGGTCGAAAATGGCTAGGTTCATGAGGCTGTCGAAGGTTGGAAAAGGTTGGGCTACATTGTAATCGCATATGCTTTTTGTGAATGTGGTTTTGCGCCCATGCAACGCTTGTGGAACAATCGCTTCCAATTATCCAATTCCTGTGTTTAACCATGATCGACTCAGAAGGTTATCGCCCCAATGTGGGCATCATTCTGGTGAATGCCGAAGGTCGAGTGTTTTGGGCGCGCCGTCTCGGGCACGACTCATGGCAGTTTCCGCAGGGCGGTATTCACTGTGAGGAGTCGCCGCTGGAGGCGATGTTTCGCGAGTTGCGCGAGGAAACTGGGCTGTTGCCGGAGCATGTGCGCCTGCTGGGGAGCACGCGCGACTGGTTGCGCTACCGGCTGCCGGGAAATCTTGTGCGCAAGCGCGCCTTCCCAGTGTGCATCGGCCAGAAGCAAAAATGGTTTCTGTTGCGCATGATTGCGGAGGATCAGAGCGTACATCTGAATGCGACCCTGCATCCCGAGTTCGATGCCTGGCGCTGGGTGGATTTTTGGCACCCTTTGCGCGAGGTGGTTGCGTTCAAGCGGGAAGTGTACCGTCGCGCCATGCAGGAGCTTGCGCCCCTGGTAGCGGCACACGAACCCGCGCCCTTGCCTCCGCTGGATGCCCATTCGATGGCGCGGTTGGGCGAAGCATGATTCTGGATACCTTGCGACATATTGTTGGACAGGTGGGGCGTGCGCGCGACCTGAAAGCGGCCTTGAGCGCCATTGTGCTCGGCGTGCGCGATGCGCTGGATGTCGCGGTGTGTTCTGTTTATCTGCTGCCGCGCGCCCAGGTTGGGCGCGCCGATGCGCGCCTGGTGCTGATGGCCAACGAGGGTTTGGTGGCCGAAGCCGTGGGCAGGGTTTCGATGGCGCTGGACGAAGGCTTGGTGGGGCTGGTGGCGCAGCGCGCCGAACCGCTGAACCTGGATAACGCGCCGCAGCACCCGCGCTACAAGCACATCGCCAATATCGGAGAGGAGGCCTACCACGCCTTTCTGGGGGCGCCGATTTTGCTGCGCGGCGAGGTGCTGGGCGTGTTGGTGGTGCAGGATCGTGAGCCCCGGCATTTTTCCGACGATCAGGAGTCCTTTCTGGTGACGCTGGCCGCGCAGCTGGCCAGCAGCATCGTGCAGGCCGAAATCAGCGAGGCGGTGACGGTTTCAGCGGTCTCCCCCAATCGTACATCGCCGCTCGCCAGTGAGCCTTTGCGCGGCGTGCCCGGAGCCAGCGGCGTGGCGTTTGGCGTGGGCGTGGTGATGTATCCGTTGGCCGATCTGGAGGGCGTGCCTGATCGTGCCTGCGACGATCCGCGCTTGGAGCTCGCGCGCCTGCGTGCGGCGCGCGAGGCGGTGCGCAAGGATTTTGCCTTGCTGCGTCAGGGCATGGCATCGCGGGTGACGGAGGAAGAGTGTGCCCTGTTTGATGCTTACGCCATGATGCTCGACAGCGAAAGCCTGTTGCAGGGGATGGAAAAGCGCATTCTCGACGGTCAATGGGCACCCGCCGCGTTGCGCGATACGGTGCGAGAATACGCTGCGGTGTTTGCAGGCATGGATGATGATTACCTGCGGCAGCGCGCTGATGATGTGCGCGATTTGGGCAGCCGGGTTTTAGAGCATTTGCAGGATGTCGAAGGGCTTGTGCGCGAGTTTCCTCCGCACACCATCCTGGTGGGGCGAGAAATCACGGTGAGTCATCTGGCAAGCGTGCCGGAAGGGCGTCTGGCCGGTATTGTTTCGGCGCGCGGTTCGAGTTCGTCGCATGTGGCGCTGCTGGCGCGCGCCTTGGGCGTGCCGGCCGTGATGGGGGCGACGGATCTGCCCGTTGAACGCCTGGACGGGCGTGAGCTGTTCCTCGACGGCTATCGCGGCGTGGTGCATGTCGAACCGCAAGGCGTGCTGCGCGAGGCGCTGGAGCGTCTGGTGGGCGAAGAGGCGCAGCTTTCCGCCGAGCTTGCGACTTTGCGTGACGAGCCTGCCGTCACTCCCGACGGCGCTTGCGTACATTTGTACGTCAACGTTGGTTTGCTGGCGGATATGGCGCCTGCGGACAGCGTGGGGGCGGAAGGGATCGGTCTGTACCGTACCGAAATTCCTTTTCAGGTGCGCGACAATTTTCCGGGTGAAGACGAGCAGGCGCGCGTGTACCGCGAGGTGCTCAGCGCGTACGCGCCGCGTCCGGCTGTTTTGCGCACCCTGGATGTCGGCGGCGACAAGCCCTTGGATTACTTTCCCATCGTTGAGGACAATCCCTTCTTGGGCTGGCGCGGGATGCGGCTAACGCTTGACCATCCCGACATTTTTCTCACCCAGGTGCGCGCCATGTTGACCGCGAACGTGGGGTTGGACAATCTGCGTATTCTGCTGCCGATGATTAGCGGCGTGGGAGAGCTGGAAGAAGCGTTGGCCTTGATTGAGCGCGCGGTCGTCGAGTTGCGCGAAGAAGACTTGCCGGTTGGCGATGTGCCGGTGGGTTTGATGATCGAGGTGCCCTCGGCGGTATATCAGATTGATGCGCTGGCGCGACGGGTGGATTTTCTTTCCGTGGGGACGAATGACCTGACGCAGTACCTGCTTGCTGTTGATCGCAACAATGCGCGCGTTGCGCCTTTGTATGACAGCCTGCATCCTGCGGTTCTGCGCGCGATTGCCGAGATCGTCGCCGGGGGGCAGCGTTCAGCGCGTCCGGTGAGTGTATGCGGCGAGCTGGCGGGTGATCCGCTGGGGGCCTTGCTGTTGCTGGGGTTGGGCATCGACTCGCTGAGCATGAGCGCCGGAAGTCTGCCGCGAATCAAGCGGGTGATTCGCAGCGTTCCGTTGGAGCACGCACGTCGTCTGGCAGAAGCGTCGCTGGACTGCGAGCGCGGCGAGGAGGTTCGTCATCTGTTGCGCCAAGCCTTACGCAGCTATGGCTTGGGTGGGTTGGTGCGCACGGCTGAAGACGTTTAGTTGTGGTGAGTGAGCAGATTGCTGAAATACTTATTTCAGCAATCTGCGAAGGCGGGACATGGATGTCCCGCACGCAAATCAATCACGCAAGTGATTGATTTTACGCGATCGAGCCCGGACGTGTGCCGGGCTCGATCGGGCTGAAAAACTCATGGATGAGTTTTTCAGCATCCTGTACGGGTTGATTGATACGGTGCGGAGAGTTTTTGAATCCGGCGTGTGTTGGACGTACGATCGCGGTCGCTCGATCTCGGCGCGACGAATCAATAATCCTCTTGCTTGAGGCGTTTTTTCAGCGCGTTGCACACCGTTTCCAGAACAGACAGCCGCCCGAAATTTTTATCTTCGTTGGCCACCAGGCGCCAGCGAGCGTATTCAGTGTCGGTGCGTAGCAGCATTTCATTGATGGCGAGCTCGTATTCCGGGCGTTTTTCGCGGTTGCGCCAGTCATCCGGGGTGATTTTGTAGTTTTTCCAGGCGGTGTTCTGGCGATCCTCGAAGCGCCTCAGCTGTTCTTCGGGTGAGATATGTAGCCAGAATTTAAACAAAAGTGCTTTGCTATCAACAAGTTGACGTTCAAAGTCATTGATTTCATGGTAGGCGCGCTGCCATTCGGCGGGGGCGCACAGGTTTTCGATGCGCTCAACCAGCACGCGACCGTACCATGAGCGGTCGAACACGGCGACGCGACCCGCGCGCGGAATCTGTCGCCAAAAACGCCAGAGATAATGGTGCTCAAGCTCGTGCGAACTGGGCGCGCCGTAAGGAATGACGCGGTAAAGCCGAGCATCAATCCCCCGTGTCAGACGACGGATTGTGCCGCCCTTGCCGGCGGCATCCCACCCCTCGAATACCAGGTAGGTGCTGATGCCTTTTTCGTAGGCCTTCCAGGTTAGTTCGCGCAGCTCGTCCTGGCGCTTGAGCAGTTGTTCCTCATAGGCTTCCTTCTCGATGCTGGCAGTCAGTTCTACGTGATCGAGCAAGGTCTTGCGCGCAGTTGCCGCATGGGGCAGCGCCGGTTCATGCGGCGGCAGAGGCTCGCTACGCTGGTTTTTCTGGTGAGCCAGCCGTTTTTCACAGGCCGCCAGGATGCTGTAAGCCGTGGTCAGGTCGCGATAGCGAGCGTCTTCTGCCTCGATCACCAGCCAAGGCGCGTCCGCCGTGTCGCTGCGGCGCATGATGCGCTCGGCCCAAAGCATGAGGTTTTCACGCCCCTTGAGCGCGTCCTTGGCGCTGGAGAAGCGGTCGTCGGGCGTGGCTCGCTCTTCCCTGAGGCGCTGCTCTTGTACATCCTGCGGCAGGTGATACCAAAACTTGAGAATGACGGTTCGGTCATAGGCCAGCAAGTGTTCCAGATCGATCACGGGAGCCAAACGGGCATCCAGGCTGTCTTCATCGATTTTGCCTTGAATCGCGTCAGTGATGATGTCGCGGTACCAGCCGCCAAGAAACACGGCAATTTCGCCCACGCCGGGTACTCTGCGCCAAAAGCGCCAGAAATCGGGGCGCTCCCTTTCTTCGTCGGATGGGTTCCAGAATGTATGCGTCTGAATGCTGCGCGGATCCATCCATTCATGCAGTCTGTTAACGACCTGGGCGCGCCCGGAACCGTCGATACCTTCAATCAGGATCAATACGCTGATACCCGCGCTGCGTAGGGCGCGCTGAGCCTCCAGCAGGCGCGAACGCAGTTCGGGGAGCTCATTTTTGTAATCTTCTTTGCTGACGCTGCGTCCAAGATCGAGTGTGTTAAGCATGTCGGCGATTCATCAAACCTTAAACAGATTTCACGATGATGCGCTGCATAAAAACGAAGTCAATATGCCGCATGTTCGAAGCGCATGTGTTTGCGACTTCTGCGATGCCTCAACCAGGTTGCGACTCTGAGCGCGCAGCCAGGAAAAACAAGCTTGAGTTCGCGGCTGAAATGATCGTTTAGCGGGTTCTTGTCATGAATCCTTCATATAAAAGTAATAAAGAAGACACTTCGATCAACGATGCTCGTTAAGCCTGTCTATTAACAGAGTTTATAGCCACCCTCGTTTTGAGCTAGGCTTGCCACGTTTTTTAACCAGAGGACGATCCCATGATGACCTTCCGTATGTCTCTTCTTGCTGGCGCCATGATGGTTGCCGGTGTTGCTCAAGCTGCCGATGTCACCGCGATCAGCGGCGCTGGCGCGACCTTCCCGTACCCGATCTACTCCAAGTGGGCCGAGGCTTATAACAAGGCCACTGGCGTCAAGCTGAACTATCAGTCCATTGGTTCAGGCGGCGGCGTGAAGCAGTTCACCGCCAAGACCGTGGATTTCGGTGCGTCTGACGATGCGCTGAAGCCGGAAAAGCTGGAAGAGCTGGGCGCAGCTCAGTTCCCGGCGGTCATGGGTGCAGTAACTCCGGTTGTGAACATCGCCGGCGTTTCTGCCAACCAGATGAAGCTTGACCAAGCTACCTTGGCGGACATCTACATGGGCAAGATCACCAAATGGAACGATCCGAAGATTGCTGCGCTGAACCCGGGCGTAACCCTGCCGGAAAAGCTGATTACGGTTGTGCGTCGTTCTGATGGTTCAGGCACCACGGCAATGTTTACAAACTACCTGTCCAAGATCAGCCCCGAGTGGAAAGAATCTGTTGGCGAAGGCAAGGCTGTGAAGTGGCCGGTGGGTCTGGGTGGCAAGGGCAACGAGGGCGTAGCTTCTTATGTTAAGCAGATCGACGGCGCCATTGGTTATGTTGAGTACGCCTACGCCAAGCAGAACAAGCTGGCGACTGTACAGCTGAAGAACAGCGCCGGTGAGTTCGTGACCGTCAGCGCTGCAAGCACCGCCGCCGCTGCGGCCAGCGCCGACTGGAAGAGCGCCAAGGACTTCTACCTGTTCCTGACCGATGCCCCGGGCGCGGCATCCTGGCCGATCGCCGCTCAGACCAATATCCTCGTTTACAAAGAGCCGGAAAACTGCGCCCAGACCGAAGCTGCTCTGAAGTTCTTCGACTGGTCCTGGAAGAATGGCGCCAAGATGGCCGAAGAGCTTGAGTACGTTCCGCTGCCGAACGATCTGGTGACCCAGATCGAGGCCTACTGGAAAGAAAACATCAAGTGTGACGGTGTTGCCGCAATTACCAAGTAATTGGCCAAGCCACTGGGTTGCATCTGATCAGGGAGTTTAATCTCGCGCTCATGGAAGGGCGCCCTTGGACTTGGGATACCAAGTCCTCTCTATTTTCGAGGCTAGCAAATCATGTCATCGACACGTACAGGCACGCTTGACGACCTCAAGTCCGTTGCCCCGATCAGCCGATCCAAGCTTTCCTTTGCCTTGGGCGATGTCGTGTTCAAATTCACGGCGCTGTTCTTTGCTCTGGTTGTGCTGATGCTTTTGGCCGGCATTATCTACATGCTGGTTCAAGGCTCGCTTCCCGCATTCCAGGCCTTCGGTCTGGGATTCATCACCAGTGACGAGTGGGATCCCGTCAAAGAAGTGTATGGCGCATGGCCTTCCCTGGCGGGTACGCTGGTTGCCGCGCTGATCGCCATGTTGATTGGCTTGCCTCTTTCCTTCGGGATTGCCATTTTTATCACCGAAATGGCGCCCCAATGGCTGAAACGCCCCGTGGGTACCGCCGTTGAGTTGCTTGCCGCGATTCCCTCGATTATTTACGGCATGTGGGGCTTGTTCTTCTTCGCGCCATTCTTTGCGGCCTATATCCAGCCGGGACTGGTTGCCACGCTTGGGCCGCTGCCGATTTTCGGTACGCTGTTCCAGATGCCGACGCTCGGCGGTTCAAGCGGGGTGAGCGTGCTGACCGCAGGGATCGTGCTTTCAATCATGATCGTTCCATTCATGGCCTCGGTGATGCGCGACGTGTTTGAAATTGTTCCCGGCGCCCTGAAAGAGTCAGCCTACGCCATGGGCGCGACCACCTGGGAAGTCGTGTGGAACGTGGTTCTGCCCTTCACCAAGACGGGCGTGGTCGGCGGCATCATGCTGGGTCTGGGGCGTGCGATTGGTGAAACCATGGCGGTGACCTTCATTATTGGTAACGCCAGCCAGCTTGGCTCCAGCCTTTTGGAGCCGGGAACCACGATTGCCGCCAAGCTTGCCAACGAGTTCAACGAGGCCGACGGCCTGCAAATGGATTCGTTGATTGCCATGGGTCTGATCCTGTTCGTTATCACCTTTATTGTCCTGATGTTGTCCAAGCTCATGCTGATGCGCCTGGCTGCCACGCAGGAAGGCAAGAAGACCTGAGGCTAAAACATCATGAATCTTTACGCGCGTCGAAAACTGATCAACACCTTCAACATGACAGCCTCTGTGCTGACGACGCTTGTCGGGTTGGCCTTCCTCAGCTGGATTTTGATTGTTCTGATCGCCAAGGGCGTCGGTGCGATCAACTGGACGATTTTTACTGAAATGACCCCGCCGCCCGGAAGCGCGGGCGGTCTTGCCAACGCGCTTATCGGTAGTCTGATGATTACCTTGGCCGCCGTGGTGATTGGCACGCCGATCGGCATCATGGCAGGCACCTATCTTGCCGAGTACGGCAAGCAGAGCATGTTTGCTGAAACGGTACGCACGATTAACGACATTTTGCTGTCTGCGCCCTCGATCATTATCGGCGTATTTGTTTACACCCTGATGGTCGCGCCGATGGGGCACTTCTCTGGTTGGGCGGGCGCAGTGGCTCTGGCGATTATCGTGATTCCGGTTGTGCTGCGTACCACCGAGAACATGCTGATGCTGGTGCCTACCCAGATGCGTGAGGCTGCCGCCGCCTTGGGCGCACCTCAGTGGATGGTGATTATGAGCGTGGTTTATAAGGCGGCCATTGCGGGTATGGTGACTGGCGTGGTGCTTGCGATTGCGCGCATTACCGGCGAAACCGCGCCGCTGCTCTTCACCGCGCTCAACAATCAGTTCTGGTCTACGGACATGAATGGAGCGATGGCTAACCTGCCTGTGGTCATTTTCCAGTTTGCCATGAGTCCCTACGATGACTGGCGCGAGTTGGCCTGGGCCGCTGCACTGTTGATTACCGCTCTTGTTCTTGGCATGAATATCCTGGCTCGCAGCCTGTTGCGCGGCCACAAGCAGGGTTAAAAAATATGACTACGGAGAATCCCTCAATGAGTACGATGGCTGCCCCGCAAGGTGGGAACGTGAGCTTCAACATGGCGTCTGCGGTCACCAAAAAATCAGTCGGTGCAGAGCATGTCATGACCGATAAGGTGAACGGCGTACGTCATGTCGCCAATGGCAAATTGATTCTGCGCGACCTGAATTTTTACTACGGTAAATTTCAGGGGCTGCATAACATCAATGTGAGCTTTCCTGAGCGTCAGGTCACCGCAATGATCGGTCCGTCAGGCTGCGGCAAGTCCACCTTGCTGCGCACGTTGAACCGTATTTACGACCTTTATCCAGGGCAGCGCGCTGAGGGCGAAATCCTGATGGATGGCCAGAATCTTCTGGACAAGTCCATGGATGTGAACCAACTGCGCGCCAAGATCGGTATGGTGTTCCAGAAGCCGACCCCGTTCCCGATGTCGATTTATGACAACATCGCCTTTGGCGTGAAGCTTTACGAGAACCTTTCCAAGTCCGACATGAACGACCGAGTGGAGTGGGCTTTGCGCAAAGGTGCGATCTGGGACGAGGTTAAGGACAAGCTGGGGCAGGCCGGTACGGCGCTGTCAGGCGGTCAACAACAGCGCTTGTGTATTGCGCGCAGTATCGCGGTCAAACCGGAAGTGATTCTGTTTGACGAACCTACCTCGGCACTGGACCCGATTTCGACGCTGAAGATCGAAGAGCTGATTCACGAGCTCAAGACCGAGTTCACGGTGGTTATCGTGACGCACAACATGCAGCAGGCGGCGCGTGTGTCGGACTACACCGCATTCATGTACCTGGGCAAAATGGTCGAGTACGATCACACCAATGTGATTTTTACCAAGCCGGATAAAAAAGAAACCGAAGATTACATTACAGGTCGTTTCGGTTAATTGCTTGCGGCAGCGCTCTTTGGAGCGCTGCTCAAAGGTTGTGAAATTTCAAAAGGCTCTTTGGAGCCTTTTTTATTTCTTGTCCCAAATGGCAAAGGGCGCTGGAAAAATGGAGAACAAAAAAGCCCCGGAAGCGAGCAAACCTCCGGGGCTTTTTGTTGCTGAGTTGATGTGGGGTAGGCGCAACCCAGGAAACACTGATTACTCAGTGATTTCCTTAATCATATCTTCACGCTTGGTGTGACGTACATCCTTGCCTTTGACCAGGAAAATGATGTATTCGCAGATATTGGTGACATGGTCGCCGACACGCTCGATTGAGCGCAGGCACCACAAAATGTCCAAGCTCAAATCCATGGTGTTGGGGTTGTCAGACATGTGTTGCATCAGGTCAGTCAGAACAACACGGTAGGTCGCGTTGACGTCCTTATCCGAGTTTTTAATGGCCTCAGCGGCATCGGCATCCATGCGGGCAAAGGCATCCAGTGCATCATGCAGCATTTTCTGCACCATGGTGCCCATCGTGCGCATGTCTGCGGCAAAAGGGTAACCGTTCATCAGCGGCTGGATGGCCAGTGCGAGACGGCCAATTTTTTCGGCCTTGTCGCCAATGCGCTCCATGTCGCCGACGACCTTGACGGTGGTGAACAGGAAGCGCAAATCGTTGGCTGTGGGTTGGCGTGTGGCAATGGTGTCGATAACGCGCTGGTCAATCTCAACTTCGTGGTTGTTGACCTGATAGTCGCCCGAGGCTGCGGCCTGGCCGAGTTCAATATTGTTTTCAAGCAGTGCGCGCAGCGCGCTATCCAGTTGTTGTTCAACCAAGCCGCCCATGCTCATGACGAGGCTGCGGATTTCCTCAAGGTCGGCATCAAACTGACTACTGATGTGTGGGTTAAGCGTGTTCATAAAGGCTCCAAAATAAAGGGCGTGCGGTTGAAATGCTGTGTGAATAGGGCTAGTGTCTCAGCAGGTTTTAGACCAACTTGTTTGAGTGACCTATTTCTGAATCCTGGGTTGATTCCTTAGGGTTTATAGACAATCGCAGCAAACTGCATTCTACGCATAAATAATTGACAGAAACATGACGAGCCCTACCTTGACGATCAGCACCATGGATACAATTTTCAACGCACCGATGATTAATCGTGAGCTTAGTCTGCTTAATTTCAATCGCCGCGTTCTGGAGCTGGCGGTGGATGAAAGCATTCCGTTGCTCGAACGCCTGCGCTATCTGTGCATCTCATCCAGTAATCTTGATGAAGCTTTCGAGGTTCGGGTGGCGAGCCTCGTGCAGCAAGTGCATCTGGGCGTAGGCGGCGCGGGCGAGTGTGGAATGACGCCGCCCGAACAGTTGGAGCGCATTCTCAATGAGGCGCACCAACTGGTCGCCGACCAATACCGCGTGCTTAACGAGGTGCTGATTCCGGCCATGCGTGACGCCGGCATCCATTTTGCGCGACGCACTCACTGGAACAAGCGTCAGGCCGATTGGGTGCGGGATTATTTTCTGCAGGAGCTTGCACCGGTATTGACCCCGCTGGGGCTTGATCCTGCGCACCCTTTTCCACGGGTTTTGAACAAGAGTTTGAACTTTGTCGTGACTTTGGAAGGGTTGGATGATTTTGGGCGTGAGACCAATATGGCCGTGGTGCAGGCGCCGCGCAGTCTGCCGCGCATTGTACAAATGCCCCCGGCAATCAGTGGCGGCGCGCATGATTTCGTGTTTCTCAGTTCGATGATTCATGCCCATGTGGATGAGCTTTTCCCCGGTATGAAGGTCACGGGTTGCTTCCAGTTCCGGGTGACGCGCAACAGCGATCTGATGGTGGACGTGGATCTGGATGAAGATCTGTTGCAGGTGCTTCAGGGCGGCTTGTTCGAGCGCAACTACGGCGGTGCGGTGCGCCTGGAGGTGGCGGATAACTGTCCGGATGGTGTTGCGGATTACCTGCTGGAAAAATTTGATCTTACGCGCCGTGAAATGTTCAAGGTGCATGGCCCGGTTAATCTGAGCCGATTGACCGCCGTGTTTGATCTGGTTGACCGTCCTGAATTCAAGTTTCTACCGTTTACTCCGGGGATTCCGCGTGAGCTGCATGGGGTTGAGGACATTTTTGCGGCCATTAGCAAGCATCGTCGCATTTTGATGCACCACCCCTACCAGTCATTCACGCCGGTGGTCGATTTCATTCGCCAGGCCGCCAACGACCCGAAGGTGGTGGCGATCAAGCAGACCTTGTACCGTACGGGCAAGAACTCGGCCATTGTCGATGCGCTGGAAATGGCTGCGCGCAATGGCAAGGAGGTGACGGCGGTGATCGAATTGCGTGCGCGCTTTGATGAGGCTGCGAATATCGAGCTTGCTACGCGTCTGCAAAAAGCCGGCGCCTATGTGGCCTACGGCATTGTCGGTTACAAGACGCACGCCAAGATGTTGATGGTGGTGCGCCGTGAGGGCAGTGAAATGAAACGTTTCGTGCACCTCGGCACCGGAAACTATCATGCGGGCACGGCGCGCGTGTACACCGATTACGGTCTGTTGACCGATGATCGGATGATTTGTGAAGACGTGCACAAGCTGTTTGTTCAGCTCACCGGTTTGTCACGCGGCATCCGCCTGAAAAAACTCTTGCAGTCGCCGTTTACCTTGCGGGAGGGCATGATTGAGCGCATTGCGCGTGAGGCGGAACACGCACGCGCCGGCAAGCCCGCGCTGATTCGCGCCAAGATGAATTCGCTGATCGATTCAAGCATCATCCACGCACTGTATGCTGCGTCACAGGCAGGCGTGAAGGTCGATCTGGTGATTCGAGGTATTTGCAGTTTGCGTCCAGGCGTGCCGGGCATGTCGGAGACGATCCGGGTGCGCTCGTTGATGGGGCGCTTCCTGGAACACTCGCGGGTGTTCAGTTTCCACAATGATGGGCAGAACGAGCTATTCATTTCCAGTGCCGACTGGATGCCGCGCAATCTGTACTCGCGGGTGGAGACGTGCGTGCCGATTGAAGAAAAAGCCCTGCGCACCCGCATTAACGAGGAGGTTTTTGACCTTGCGTTTGCTGACAATGCAGGCAGCTGGGAGCTTCAACCGAGCGGCGAGTACGTCCGCGTACGTCCCGCCGGGGGTGAGGCCGTGTGCAGCGCCCATGCAACCCTTCTTGCGCGTATGGAGCACAAGGAGTAATCATGCGCTAGCCGCCAGTCGGATTTTAGGAGTCGCAGCGAAACTACCCTCGTCCAGACGGATTCGCAGCCTCTTCTCCTAAAGTCCGACAGGCGGTTAGGTCACGTTCAACGTGATATGCGGATGCAGGTAGTCCGCTTCGCGCAGCAAATCCGAGTGAGTCAGCGGGTTGCGCTCCAACCAGCCCGACGGGAAACGTAGGGTAACGCAGTGTTGATCGGCCTGAATGGCAATGGCAGGCAGGCTGCCGCGCGGTGAGCGTGAGCGATGGAATGTGACGGCAAGGCGCAGCAATACCAAAAGACGCAAGTTGCTCTGGCGGGTGTCGCCCGGCTGTTCGCTTAACCAGCTGCGACGCAGGCGGCGGCGGTGCCCGCGCACCAGGCTGGCAAGGCGCTGTTGTTCGGGCAGGCTGAAGCCGGGCATGTCGGCATTGCCGAGGATGTAGGCGGCATGTTCATGATAGGCATTGTGGGCGATCATCATGCCGATCTCGTGCAGCAAGGCGGCCTGGCGCAACAGGTTGCCGTCGCTTTCGCGCTCAAGCGACCAGGCGGAGGCAAGCTGATCGAACAAGTGTCCCGCGGTTTCTGCAACGCGCAGGGCGTGGGCGCGATCCACGCGGAAATCGCGTTGCAGACGCTCCAGCGTGGTACTGCTGATGTCGATGCCGCGCTCACGATCCAGACGTTCGTAAATCAGACCTTCACGCAGTGCGCCTTCGGAAATGAACATCTGTTTGATGTTGAAGGCGTCAAACACCGCCTGCATGACCACATACCCGCCGACAAACACCGGGCGTCGCTCTTCGCTCAGTCCGAGCAATTGCAGGTTGTCAATGTGACCGGCCTTGATAATGGCCTTACGGATGCGCTCCATACTGTCCAGCGTCAATGTCCCGGCTTCGCACCATCCTTGCTGCTGGCATACGCTGGCCAGCGCTTTGGCGCTGCCGGATGAGCCTACGGCGCGCTGCCAGCGATGGTGACGGAAGGCATATTCGTAGGGGCGGGTTTCCAGGAGATCGGAAGAGCACACGTCTGAACTCCAGTCACGTCAGTCAAT
>CALKWL010000171.1 GCA_938004235.1 uncultured Gammaproteobacteria bacterium | reverse complement strand
GTCGAACCGGGTCAGCGCGGCCGCGAGCAGCAGCCACGGGGCGACGACGGCCCAGCGGGAGTCCTGCCGGGAGAGCAGGTGCAGCCCGACGCCCGCGGTGACCAGCGCAGTAAAGGCGTAAGTTTCCAGTCCAGACAAACAAGCCAGGGCCAGGGAGGAGGTGCCGCCGACCAGGAAGAGCACGGCCAGGGCCGCGACCCGGGAGCCGCTCAGCCGCCGGACCAGCGTCCACAGCACCGCGCTCAGCAGCAGGGCGAACGGGAGGCACAGCCAGCGCGCGACCAGCTATGGTCACGTCGAGGCCGACCCGCGTCAGTCGATTTATCTGGTACGTTTCGAGCAGGGCGAGGGCGAGATGGGGCCGCCGATAGGTTGCCTACCCGAGGAGCTAACGCAGGATGAAAGCCTGGCAGCCAGTTTGGCAGGCGCTTGATGGGGATGGGTTGGGGCGTTGCTTGCATCTGGTGTTGTCGAGCCTGTGCGGTAACGATCACAACGGAATGCGTGGAGCCGCCGGAATCAGGGGAGTTTCAAAGCTCGCTTCCACACCGCCCTCAGGGTGATTGCGGATACTCAGCTCGCCGCCGTGATACTGAACGATGCCCAGGCTGATCGACAGCCCCAGCCCCGTGCCTTCACCGACGGTTTTGGTGGTGAAAAACGGGTCGAACAGGTGTTCGAGCGCATCGCTGGACAATCCGGAACCATGATCGCGCACGCTGATGCGCAGGCGTTGGCCGTGACAGCTTGCGCCGACTTCAATCTGACCGCCGTCGGCCGTGACGTGCAGGGCGTTGCGCAATAGATTCAGCACGACCTGCTGAAGTTGATCGGCGTCGGCGTTCGCCTGGCAATCGGGCTCGCAGGATTGCACAACCAGCAGCACATCCCGCGCCATGGCCTCGGGCTCGATCAGTTCAAGGCAGTGTTTAAGCCAGGGGCAGACCCGGAACAAGCGGTGTTCGGGCGGGAGCTGGCGAGCGAAATTCATGACGCCGCGCACGATGCGGCTGGCGCGCAGAGTTTCCTCACGCAGTTCTTGGACATCTGCGCGCAGGTGCGCGCCAGCCGCGGGCAGGCCGCGTTCAATCAGGGTGGCATAAGACAGGATGTTATTGAGCGGGTTGTTGATTTCATGCCCGATGCCTGCGGCCATCTGTCCGATGCTGGCCAGTTTGGCCTGTTGCAGCAGCTTGCGTTCGCTGCGCAGGCGTTCGGCTTCGGCGGCGCGCAGGCGTTCTGCCATGTCGTTGAAATCGTTTTCCAATTCGCGGATTTCGCGTGTTTGGCTGCTCACCTGAACGCGGCGCGCAGCATCACTGGCGAAGTCGCGCAGTGCCTGGCGCAGCTGCAAAATCGGGCGTGCGATATGGCGCGCCCCCAGGATGGCCAGCAGCGCCGAGGCGCTGAACACCAGCAAAACTAGCAACCACAGGGATTGACGCAGCCCGGCGTAGGGGGCGTCGAGAGTGCTGTAGGGCACGGCAAAGGCCAGAATCCAGCTGGTGAGCTGGTTGGGGTAGGGGTGGTATTCCTGATAGTACACGCGCCACTGGCCGTCGGTGGTGCTGAACTGGCCGTAGGGGCGGCGCTGAATGTGTTGCCACAGTTCGCCGCCGTCCAGGCTTTGCAGCTTGACTTCGTGCGGCTTGGGGGCGCTGAAACGAGTGTCGAGGCGGTCGTGGTAGAGCAACAGGCCATTGCGCTGCGGATCGTCCAGATTACGCTCGGCAATCAGCAATTCGGCGCCGCTCGGACGCGGAACCAGGCGCAAAATGCGGTCGAGGTATTCGCCAAAGGTATTGACCGCCAGAATGGCGTCTGTCCGCCCCGCCTCGCCCAGGGGTACGAGGGCGGTGAGCATGGTCAGAGTCTGTCCGGTAGGTAAGTCCCAGCGGCTTTGCGGCAGGGGCATAAAGTTGATTTCGCCGGACGGCCACTGGCGCAGGGCACGACCAAAGCCCGGTGCGTGCAGCTCTTCTTCGGCGTATTCGACATTGCCCAGGCTGGGGTAGATGGCGGGGCGCGCGCGTCCGTCGGTGATCTTAATCAGCGTATTGCCCAGGCCATCGAGCACGCGCAGGCTGCCCAGGCTGGGAATGGTACGTTGTAGATTGAGCAAAAACTGGGTGAGCTGGTTCTTGAGCGGTGCGTAATCCGGGTGACGCACGCCTTCATTGGCCGCGCGCGCCACAGGCAGAAAATCCTGCATGGCGCTGGACTGGGCAATGCCGCGAATCATCTCGCGCTCGTAGCTCAGGCGATTGTCGATTTCGCTGCCCAATGCGTTAAGCCGCCGCCCCATGTCGGCATCCATTTCCTGTAAATGCCGTTGCTCGCCCCAGCCCAGCAGAACCAGGGTGAGCGCCAGCAGAGGCAGGCCGGTGGACAGCAGCGTCCAGAAAAAAATCGTGCCGCTAAGACGCATGGTTAATGTGCACCTCCTGGTTGAGCGCCAGAGACATGCTCCACCCACCACAGGCGGGCGCGCAGCCCCCAGGCCGTGGTGTAACCGGTTTCGACAAAATGGATGCGGCCGCTGCCGTCCACCACCAGATGCAAGGGCACGGCCTTGATGCCCAGCGGGGCGAGCAGGCGACCTTGCGGGTCGTTCATGACCGGGAGCGTGAGATTTTCCTTGCGCAGGAATTGGCGTACCGCCTCGTCGTTGCCCGATTTCCAGGCAATGCTTATCACGGGAGCATGTCGCGCCAGCTCGGCGATGCCGCCCAGTTCCATGCGGCAGACCGGGCACCACTCCGCCCAGATATGCACGATGAATGGGCGACCCTGGGTGTTGCGGCTGTCAAAGGCCTGTCCATCGAGGGTGACCCCGATCAATGGCGGCAAATGCGTATCCGGCAGGGCAGGCGCTTGCCAGGCGCGAATCAGCAAAAATACCGCAACAATCAACGCCAGTTCGATGCTCCAGCGCAGCAGGCGCGATTTCAGCGGCGGTTTGGTGGGCTGGGGCGGGGTATTCATGCGCTGACGTATGGGGTTGAGTGATTTATCATGCAGACATGACAGAAAAAAAGCCAACCATCCTTGCAACCAGCGTCATTGCGCGTACCCGCGTGTTTGCCGTAGAGGAAGTGCATCTGCGCTTCGCCAATGGGGTTGAGGCTCGTTACGAGCGCCTGCTTGGCAATCCGCGCGGCGGGGTGCTGCTGGTTGCGCTGAATAGCGCGGACGAAGTTTTGCTGGTGCGAGAATATGCCGTAGGTCTGCAACGCTATGAACTGGGCTTGCCCAAGGGCGGCGTGGACGCCGATGAAACCCCGTTGCAGGCCGCGTTACGCGAATTGCGCGAAGAAACCGGGTTCGGCGCCGAAAAGCTGGATTATCTCGGCGAACTGACGCTGGCGCCGGGCTATAGCAGTCAACGCGCTCATGTGGTGCTGGCGCGCGCCTTGTACCCGGCGCCTTTGCCGGGCGACGAGCCCGAGCCGCTGGAAGTGGTGCCCTGGGCGCTTTCAAGGCTGCATGAGCTGATTGCCCTGCCGGAGTGCAGCGAAGCGCGCACCCTGGCGGCCATGTTTATGGCGCGGGAGTTTTTAGCCGCCTGTCGGACTTGAGACGATCTGGCTGCAAAAGCTTGTGGAATCCATCCCTGGATTCCACCCTTCAGGTGATGCTTTGCATCCCAACGCCGCTCCAGGCGGCGTTTTTCTGACCGGTGCAGTGTCACCGATTTTTTTCGCCAATAGTCCCTGCTATTGCCGAAAAAAATCGGCAAAATCTGCCCTCGGTCGGCGATTTTTTCGCTACAGCCGCTCAAGTCCGACAGGCGGCTGGCGAACACTTGCACAGGAAGGTGATGTATGAAGGTCGATAACGCTCTGTTTGAGCAGGTTCTTGCACTCGCCAAGCGCGCGGGCGACGCTATCATGCAGGTGTATGCCGGTGAGTTTTCTGTCACGGCCAAGGATGATCTGACGCCCCTGACTGAGGCCGATCTGGCGGCGCATCGCGTTATTGAGCAGGGTTTGAATGCCTTGCGCCCAGACTGGCCGGTGTTGTCGGAAGAGGGCGCGGATGTGCCTTTCGAAGTGCGCCGCGGCTGGACGCGCTACTGGCTGGTTGATCCGCTGGACGGCACGCGCGAATTCGTCAAACGTAATGGCGAGTTCAGCGTGAACATTGCACTGATCGACGGGCACGAAGCCGTGCTGGGCGTGGTTCATGCGCCCGCGCTGGGCGTGACTTATGCAGCGCGGCGCGGCGGCGGGGCGTGGAAGTGGACGGAGGATGAGGATCGTCCCATGCGGCTGAGTGCTCGCCATATGCTGCAAACTCCGCTGCATGTCGCGCTCAGTCGTTCACATGGCAGCCCGCGTATGCAGATTTATCTCGATGCCTTGCGCGCTGAATGCGGTCAGGTGGAGTGCGTGCGCATGGGCAGCGCGCTCAAGTCCTGTCTGGTGGCCGAAGGTGCCGCGGATGTGTATCCGCGCCTGGGTCTGACTTCGGAATGGGACACAGCGGCGGCGCAATGCGTGGTCGAGGAAGCGGGGGCAATCATGACCGATACCTGCGGCGCACGGATGCTCTACAACGCCAAGGATTCGTTGCTGAATCCAGAGTTTCTGGTGTTTGCAGATCAAGGCATGGATTGGGCAAAGTTTGTGCCGCCGCAGTGATCGCGTGGGATTATCGACTCGATTGAGAGCTTGTGAAAAATTCCTCTCACCTGCTGCGGCTGCCCCAGGACGCGGCTGGCGGCGTTGCGGGGACCCCAAAAATCGCTCACGTAGGTTTGGCTACGCTCGCGATTTTTTGCATCCCGCGCCTTGCCGGACACGCCCTGAGCCATCCTCGCAACGGCAGGGGATATTTTCACAAGCTCTGAGCCCGGTACATGCCCGGATCCAGTCGCGACAAATCAATCCAATGAATAGGTTATTGATACGGAGCTCTGAGGCTGACCGACTGCAACAGTGCTTCCAACATACGTTGGATTCAAAAATTATTTGTGCCGTATCAATAACGCAGCTCGCGTTCAGGCATGAAGGTGTAGCTCCAGGTTTCGGACGCTGGCGTGTTGTTTTCCAGCAGCAGCAAGCTTAGATCTTGTGCGCCGTGTTTGGGGGTGACCACGTTGAAGGCGGCGCGCCAGCCTCCATCGGGGCGGCAATCGACGTGGTTTTCGACAATTTTGGCGTTGCTTGAGGTTTGAATATGCGGCACGGGTTGAGTTGTGGCGGCCTTGCAGGGTGTGACACCCGGTTCAAAATCAATCACAAAACGCGTGGCCTGTTCGCCGTTGAACACATCACCGCGCCCGATGCGGGTGTCGCGCACCATCCACAGTTCGGCCTTGCGTTGCGGGTGGCCGTGCCAGGTCATGCGGTAGGCGTAACGCAGCGTGTCGCCCGCCTGCGCGGGTTTTTCCGGTGTCCAGAACGCGACCACGTTGTCCATGTATTCATTGTTGGTCGGAATCTGGATCAGCGCCACATAGCCCTTGCCCCAGTCACCTTCGGGCTCGATCCAAAGGTTGGTGCGATTGGGGTAGCGTGCGCCGATGTCCTGGTAGTGATCCCAGAGGCGATCGCGTTGGAATAGACCAAAACCGCGCGGTGCGTCCATTCTGAAGGCGTTGTCGAGCAACACGCCGGGGTTGGAAAGCGGACGCCAGATGCGTTCGCCGCTGGCGGTTTCAATCAGCAGGCCGTCGGTGTCGTGAACTTCCGGGCGAAAATCGCCGTGCAGATCAAGACTCATTTCGCCGTGCTCGAACATCGAGGTCAGCGGCGCCAGCCCAAGGCGTTGAATCGACTTGCGCAGATGCAAGGTCATTTGCACGCGCATCACGCTGGCGTCGCCCGGCGCGGCGTCCAGGGTCATGGCGCCGGTCAGACTTTCGCT
Source organism: uncultured Gammaproteobacteria bacterium (assembly GCA_938004235.1). Taxonomy (GTDB): domain Bacteria; phylum Pseudomonadota; class Gammaproteobacteria; order Halothiobacillales; family Halothiobacillaceae; genus Thiofaba. The sequence goes on along the minus strand of CALKWL010000171.1, from coordinate 8,076 downwards.
ATCGATCAGGGCGTGAATGCGTATGGATTTGTCGCCCTTTTTCGGGCGCTCGACCCAGAATTCGGTAAAGACTGGAAACTCCTCCTTTTTCAGCACGGTATCAATCGCCACGGCGCGTGCCGATTGTCCGTACCACTCGCCATCGCCGCGCGAACGGAAATAACTCGCGCCGAGAAACAGCAGAAACTCCTCCGGCATGGCGCCGGAGTGCATCGGAGCATGGACGCGCAGCCCGGCAAAGCCAAGGTTGTCGGGAATGATGCCAGGGTTGCCATGAAATTTATCTGGCCATTCGAACATGGCTTTGTCGTATGTCCATGGGCGAATTTGGCCGTTTTCCACCAGGTTGATCTTGACCGGGTGGGTATTGAAATTGCCCAGATGGAAAAACTGAAGATAAAAGCGTCCGTCTTCAAGCCACGGTGATTTCGCTGTGCGATAGCGCAGCGCCAGCATGTCGTCGTAGGTCAGCGCGGCCAGCGCCGGGTAGTTTTGCGGCGGTACAAAGGCGCGCGTTGCCAACTCCCTGGCTTTGGCGTCAATTTCGGCATGTTCCAGTGCGCTGGCCGAACCCATGCCCAGAGCTGCCAGGCTCATGCTCAGTAGGGCGGTAAACCGCGCTCGGCGGGGTGTGTTATTGCTAATGGCTTGGCTCATGGGACGGCTCCGTTGGATGTAAGCGAATCAGGCTGTAGCCGCGCTCATTCATGAGCACAGTGTGCGGCGGCAGGCTGGCAAGCTCTTTGCTGCGCGTGAAGACCAGATCGCCCGCCCGCGGCTCGCGCAGCTCTTGCACATGGCCGCTGTGGACGCTGTAACTCGGCGTGTTGACCCGCCACATCACATACGGGCCGGGCAGCTCGTGCGCGAGTTGAGCCGCATGGGCAATCGGCCCCTGTTGAATTGCCCCCAGGGCAGGCAGGAACAACAAGGCCAGCGCGATATTGCCCGCCAAGGCGAGGCCAAGCAGGCTGAGGCCAAGAGACAAACTGCGCGCAAACATCAGCGTCAGACTGGTCGCAGCCAGCAGGAAGAAGACCTCGAAATAACCCGTGGGGAAGAGGCTATCCGCGCCGGTAAGCAGCGCCCGCGCATCGTTTTCCGGCATCCGCGCAATGATTTCGGGCAGAAGGCAGGAAAGGGGCGCAAGCAGGCTGAAAAACAGCATGGGCGGCAGCAAGGCCAGTGCGCGCGAGGCAAGCTGTTCCGACTTGAGCAAGGGTAAGGCAAGCGCGGCCAGAATCATCGCCGCCGTCATGCCGTAGTTCAGATAATGCGGCAGCTTGGTGCCGGAGAGCGAAAAAAACACCAGCACAAAGCCGAACCACAGCCACAGATACAGCCCGAGCGGCGATTTGATTTGGGTGCGTAACTCGCCTACAGCGCGCAAGAGCGGCGTGGTAAAAGGTAGGGCAAGCAGCAAGGCAATCGGCAAATAATAGAGCAGACTGCCAGCATGACCTTCCATCGAACCGCTAAAACGCTCGACATTGTGCGTGCCGAAAAAACCGTCGATAAAGGCCATGCCCTGCGCCTGGTATTGCAGAATGTACCAGGGCAGTGGAATGCCAATCAGCAGAATCAAACCTGGCGGGTAAAACGCAGCACGCATCAGCGCGGGGAGCTCGCGTTGCACGGCAAAAAAGATCAGCCCGACCGCGCCGGGAATCAGCAGTGCGACCGGACCCTTGGTAAGAAACCCCAGCCCCATCGCGGCATGGGTAAGCAGAATCCAGCGCTTTTTGCGCTCCAGAAAATACAGGTACATGCCGAACATGGCCGCGACCAGCCACAGATTGAGCAGCGCATCGGCGGTCGCTGCGCGGCCAATAATCACGATGCCGAGCGCGCTACCCAGCATGAGCGCAGCGCGCAAAGCCGTTTCACGGTCAATCACGCGGCTGACAAACACGTAGGTCAAAAGCACCCAGCCGCTTGCCGCAAGCGCCGAGGGCAGGCGGAAGGCGAAGCTGTTCACGCCGAACAGGCTCATGCTGGCCGCTTGCAGCCAGTGAATCAGCACCGGCTTGTCGAAGCGCGGCAGCCCGTTGACAAAGGGCGAAACAAAATCGCCGCGCACAAACATTTCACGCGTGGCCTCGCTGAATGCGCCTTCGTCCAGATCGAACAGTGGGGCGCCGCCGAGATTGAGAAAGAAGCTGATGCCAATGGCGAGGAAAAGCAGAGCGTAGTGAAGAGTAGGATTTTGTGACATGCCATGCGCCAAGAATTTGGATGCGGCACTTTAGCATTTTGCAGTCTAAGGCATGGCTACTGAGTAAGGGATTCTTCGGGTAGGCTATTCCATATTCTTTTATGAGCGGATGCCTTGTGTCGAACTTTAAGCCCATGTCCGAGCCACGCGCCTATTTCGGGCTGTTTTTACTCATTGCTGGATTGACCGTGTACCGCGCTTTGGTTTTGGCCACGGCGGGTATTGGTTTGTATGTTGATGAGGCCTATTACTGGGGTTGGGCGCAGGCACTGGATTGGGGCTATTACTCCAAGCCGCCGATGATTGCGGCGTTAATCGCTTTCACTACCAGTCTGTGCGGCGATGGTGTGTTTTGCGTCAAGTCGGGCGCGCTATTGGTGTATCCCGTCACGACCTGGCTGGTGTTTCGCCTGGGGCAGGAGTTGTTCGATGCGCGAGTCGGGCTGTGGGCGGCGGCACTGTTTTTGCTTATGCCCGGCGTGGCTCTGTCCAACCTGATTATCTCCACCGACGTGCTGCTGCTGCTGTTTTGGGCATGGGGCATGTTGGCCTTGGTGCGTGCGCTGGAAACGAATGCCTGGCGGCACTGGCTGCTGCTGGGCCTGGCCTGTGGGCTGGGCTTGCTGAGCAAATACACCATGGCCTTGTTCGCGCCGTCGATTTTGCTGGCGCTGTTGCTGGTTCCTGCGTGGCGCGGGCAGCTTTTAAACCCGCGTCTGTGGGTGGCAGCATTTGTGGCTGTGCTGATTATTGCGCCAAATATCGCCTGGAATGCACAGCATGGTTGGCCGACCTTTCAACACACCGCCGAAATTTCCAACCTGGAGCACGCCGGGCTGCATTGGGACGAGCTGGGTGAGTTTCTCTCCGGACAGCTCGCAGTCTTCGGTCCGATCAGCCTGATTCTATGGCTGGTCGCCTTGTTCAAGTTGCCCGCATCACGACCGAAAACGCTGCTGGCTGCTTTTTCACTGCTCTTCCTGCTGGCCATTTCGGCACAGGCGCTGCTGGGACGCGCCAATGCCAACTGGGCGGCACCCGCATTCGTTGCCGCCAGCGTGATGCTGGCCGCCTGGGGCGCACAACATCGGCGCTGGTTGATCGCCGCCATCCTGCTGAATGTCATCATCATGCTAGGTGCCTACCACTACACCCAAGGCGCGCAATGGTTTGGCGTAGAAATGACCGGCAAGACCGACCCCTTCAAGCGCGTGCGCGGCTGGGATCAACTGGCAGAGCAATACACCGCACGTCAGGCACTCGCGCCGCAGGCGTTACTGATGAGCGGGGATCGTGACCTGCTCGCCCAACTGGGCTACCACCTGCGCCTGCACCCCGAGCAAATCGTCAGCTGGAATGCGGGGCAGGGCATCCGCCACCAATATGACCTGATGCACCCCCTCGGCCAGCCGCATATCGGTCATGACATGTTGATGGTCACCAACGAGCCTTTGCCCGAAGCGCTGATTTCACGCTTTGACGCCGTCGAAACCCTTGAACCGCTGCATGTGCAAATTCACAAGGACTGGGCTTTGAGGTACGCGGTATACCGGATGAAGGGATTTCGCGGCTGAATAAAGCCTCGTGGAATCTGTGAATTTCGTGCCGATTTATTTTTCAGCCCTTACGAATCCGGTAGACGCCCGGATTCGTAAGCGACAAATCAATCACTTACGTATTTGATTTGCGTGTGGGACATCCAAGCCTCGCTTTAACAGGCGCTTAATGCCCTTTATCGCTCAGCTTATCCATGAGTGCATAAGCCAGCCCCGAAACCACGAAGGTGACGTGCAGACCGATCATCCAGGCGAGGTGACGGTCGCTGAAATTGTCCACGTTCATAAAAGCTTTCAGCAGTTCGATTCCCGAAATGGCGACAATGGACGCAATCACCTTGATTTTCAGGTCGGAAAAGCCGATGTGCCCCATCCACTCGGGTTTGTCGTCATGGTCGTTGATGTCCATCTTCGATACGAAGTTTTCGTAGCCGCTGAAGATGATGATGATGAGCAGGTTCATGATGAGCGAAACATCCACCAGCGTGAGCACGCCGACGATGATATCCCCACTGCTGGCTGTGCCGATGTTCATCGTCATGGCGAACATTTCTTTGCCGAATTTGAACAGCAATAGCGCCATGGCCAGCACCAGTCCGAAATAGACGGGCGCCATGAGCCAGCGGCTGGTAAAGAGGGCTTCTTCAAAAAAGGCTTCAATGCGTTTCATAAGTAATTTTTCCACAGGATAAAAACGCCGCGGATTGTAGCAGGCAACGTTTAGAACCTGTTCAAAATCTCGATCAACGGATGCAGTGCAAGCGAAAAACCGCCGAAAAAGCGCAGCATAGGCGCACTATGTGAGCATTTTGAGGTGGTTTTTTTGCGCCGCAATGCGCCGTTCAGAGAGATTTTGGACAGGTTCTCAGAAAGTTGTGCAAGACCATGAGCGCCATGCACCAAGTGCTGGGAAATAGAGCCCGAGGCGGATGTCTTTTGAAGGGTCGGCTTGGCGCAGCATGGCCGCATAGGTTTCAAGCTGGGCGCGGTAGAGCGCCTGCTGGCGGTCGAGAAACGCCTCCATGCTTTCGCCGGATTCCGCATTCGGTGCGGCGGTCTTGTAATCGATGATCCAGCGCACGCCGTCTTCGACAAAGCTGCGGTCGATCACCGCGCTGATGCTGCGCCCGTCGATCTGGCCGCCGAGCGCCCATTCGCAGCGCGCCTGTTCGTGGGCGTCGAGAATCCAGCGCCCGCGTGCATCGGCGAGGGTGTTTTCCAGGGCGCGGGCGATTTGAGCGAGCGCATCGTCCGCCCGTGACGCGGCCACGCCCAGGCGCAGCAACTCGCGGCGCAGGGCGGGGCGAGCGGCTTCGATGCGCGCGGCATCCCAGCGTTGCAGGCCTTCCAGCGCGATACGCTCGAACAGGCGGTGCAGCAGGGCGCCGACATGGCGCGGGGTTTCGTCGCCGCTGTGCCAAACCTGCGCGGCGGCGGGCGTATCAGACGCATGGCTCGACGGCGTTTCGCGCTTGTCCACGCGAGAAGGCAGGTCAAGCGCTTGCGGCGGATGCGGCGTCAGGCCGGCGTGTTTCAGACGGCGCAGGAGCGCGCCGGGGGCGGCCCCCCCTGTCTCGCCCGTCTCGTCCGCCGCGCGCGCGGGCGCGGATGGCATGACGCTTTTGGGAAGATCGTCCAGCATGAATTCAATGCCCGGCCACAATCCGCCCAGCAACGAACGCGCGGGCGGATTCCACGCGCCTTCCTTGTCGGCCGGGCATTCGGCCAGCAGGTGCAAACGCTGGATGGCGCGGGTGGCGGCGACGTAGAGCAGGCGACCGCTTTCGTGGCGCGCGCGGGCGGCTTCCACGCCTTGCAGCCAGCTGTAGAGCGTCGCCGTTTTGTTGCGATTCTTGCCTTCGCCCGCCGCCTTGATCGGCGCGAGCAGCAGATCCGGCTGGCCGCCTGGCGCAGAAGGGTTTTCGTATTCACGCCACACCAGAAGCGGGCTGTCGGCGTTGCGCGGGGTGCGCGCCAGTGCGGGCAGGATCACGCTGTGGAACTGCAAGCCCTTGGACTTGTGGATGGTCATGAGCTGCACCCGCGCCGGATCGTTGCCCGTTTCGCCGTCGGGGCGGGCGGCATCGGGCGGGGCGAACAGGCGGGTAAGCTGGCGTTCTAGTTCGGCGGCCTCGATGACGCCGCCCTGTTCGCCATGCAGTGTATCCAGCAGCTCGAAAAAGATTTCCGCTTCGCGCAATTCACTCGCCTGGCGCACGCAGGCCGGGCCATCCAGCGCCAGCCAGGCCGCTTCGACCTGGCGGCGCAATTCGCTGCGTCCGCTTTCGGCCAGCGCGGCGGCGAGCACATGGCGCAGATGCAGCAGGCGCACGCGCGCATCGGCCGCCAGCTGATCCAGCCGCGCCTCATCGTGCATGAGCTGCCACAGCGTGGCCTCCTTGCCTTGATCGACCAGCGCGTGCAGATCGGCGAGCGTCAGGCCGCACCACGGCGCGCGCAGCACGGCCAGCCAGGCGATGCGGTCGGCGGGGTGCAGCAGGGCGCGGGTCAGCGCCATCAGATCGTGAATCATCGGCTGGTCGGCCAGCTGCTCGATTTCCACCGCCTGAAACGCGATGTTTGCACTGCGCAGGGCGGGAATGATCTGCGCCAGATGGCTGCGCGAGCGCACCAGAATGGCCACGCTGCGGTCGGCTGGTTTGAGATGTTCGCCGTCGTGATCGAGGCTGGCGAGCGCCTTGCGCAGCAGGGTCACCAGATGCGCGGCCTCGGCCTCGCCGCCTTGCAGCGGGTTTTCATCGGCTTCGGCGTCCGTCGCCTTGCCCGGCTTGGGCAACAGATGCAGTTGCACCGCCGCGCCCTCGGCCTCGGGGTGAAAGGCCACGGCGGCGGGTTCGGCATAGCGCACCGCGCCCTCGTTCAGGTCGTCCTTGGGGGCGAGCACATGCGGAAACACGCGGTTGACCCAGCCGACAATGCCCGCCTGCGAGCGGAAGTTGGTGGACAGCTCCAGCGGCTTGAGTTTCAGCGCGCCGACGCCCTCGCGCTGCGCCAGCAGGAACAGGCCGACTTCGGCTTCGCGGAAGCGGTAGATCGACTGCATCGGGTCGCCGACCAGAAACAGGCTGCGCCCGTCCTGCTCGCTGTAGGCCGTCTCGCCCGCCTGCCAGCCGGCGGTCAGGCGCTTGAGCAATTCGAACTGGGTGGTCGAGGTGTCCTGAAACTCGTCGATCAGGATATGGCGCAGGCGGTAATCCAGCGCCAGCCACAGGTCGCTGGCCTCATCGTCGTCGCCCAAGGCGCGTTGCGCGGCCAGCGCGTTTTCGATGAAGTCCAGCGTGCCTTGCGCGGCGAACACCAGATGCAGCTCGGCCACCGCCAGACGCAACAGGCGCAGCAGCGCGTCCAGCACCTGCCAGTCGCCCTCCGCGTAACGCGGCGCGGGAATGCCGCGGCAGGCGTGCAGGGCGTCGGCAAGCTCGGGGTGCTGCTCGCGCAAACCATCCAGCAGGGCGGTGAAGCGCGACTTGAACGCCGTGCGCTCGGCTTTTTCCTCCTTGCTGATGCCTTTTTCGCTGGGCGAGAGCACGCCGTTTTTGATGGTTACGCTCTTGCGCCAGGCTCCGTCGTTGGTCAGCAGATGATCGGCCAGCCCTTGCCAGCGCGGCAGCTCGTCCACGTGTTCCTTTGGCCAGCGGCAGACTTCCCAGTGCAGCCGCGCATCATTTTCATCCACCTCATGGAGTGCCAGATTCGCGCACAGAATCGCCGTGACCTGCATGATTTCCGTGCGCAGGCCTTGATCGGCAAGCATCTCATCCAGCGCGCGCAGCGCATCGATCACCAGACGCTGCAATGCGCCTTCCAGCTCCGCGCGCTCGCCGCGCATGACATGCCGCAACCACTGATCGCGCTTGCCCAGCATCCGCGCCAGCAGCTCGCGCACGCGCGCCAGATCGTTGCCCAGATGCGCCAGCAGGATTTCCAGCGCGCGCGCATCCTCGTCATCGACGTCAGGCGCGCTTTCAATGCGCGTCAGCACCTGAGTCGCCGCTTCAAGGTAAAGCAGCTCAGGCTCGTTGCCGATCACCCCCGGCGCACCGAACCCGGCGGTCAGCGGCAGGCGGGCGGCAAGCGACGCGCACAGGGCGTCGATGGTCTGAATGCCCAGTCGCGCCGGTTGTTGCAGCAGACTCCAGCCGCGCTCGCGGTCACGCGCCAGAGCCGCGCGGGCGCGTTCACGCTGGCGGCGCAGGTGCTCGGCGGCAGCCTCGGGCAGGGGATGCTCCGCCTCCCGCCGCGCCCTGAGTAGGCGGCGGCCCCTCTCGCCACGGGCCTTTTTGG
>CALKWL010000170.1 GCA_938004235.1 uncultured Gammaproteobacteria bacterium | reverse complement strand
GCCCCGGCCCGGCCTGGCGGCCGGGCACGCGTCCGCCGGTGACGCGCAAACCGTTCGGCAGGCCGCAGGACTGCCGCCGTGGCCGTACCCGTACCCGTCAACGTGACCCGTCACTCCAGGCTCTGACCCAGACGAACGAGCATCTGGATCACACGAACGAGCTGTTGACGACCCTGCTGAAGCAGTGTGGCTTCCGAGAGTTCGAGGGTGGAGCAGATGTCCAGGATCGCGGCAGATTCCGTGGCCGAACGACTGGCGAATCGGTAGAAACGGGCCTTGTCTGCGGGACTACGCTCCCCCGCTCCTTCCGCGATGTTGAGGACGATCGACGTCGATGCCCGATGCAGTTGATCTGCGAGGTAGGCTCTCCCACGAGGCAACGACGACACGATCGTGTCCGAAGTCGTCACGAACTCCACCGCCACACCGTACACGTCCAAGCGCTGGTAATCGAAGAGATTGTCCACGGCGAGCCCCCGAATTGAAAAGACGCGTCGCAGGAGACAGGGCGGCGAGGGCGAGACAGCTTGCTGGCTCGCCGGAGCCGCCCTGTCTCCGGCACTGCCTGGCCGGCTATCGATCCGAAGGGCCGATCTGTTTCACCAAAATCTTCACGAATTGAATCCGATGCCTGGATCGCGACGATCGCCACGTCCTCAAACGAACCACCGGCCACGAATTCAGCGGCCGTGCTGAACCGGCTGGCCCCCCATGACCGTGCTTGAAACTAGGGCTGCCGAACAAGCGCGTTCACGCGGTCGGACGCTCGGGACACGCCGGTTGCACGAGCCCGCGGCTCGGATGGACAGGAACAGGAACGAGGGGCGACCTTCGGCCGCGGGCCGCAACCGGCGCGCCCCGGCCTGGCCTGGCGGCCAGGCACGCGTCCGCCGGTGACGCGCAAGCCGTTCGGCCGCCGCAGGCACAAGCCCCAGCCCCCGCACACCCCACAGGACACTCCATTGTCATCTAGCCATTACCCCCTCACCGTCAACCAAAGACCAATTAACTCCCACTCTGTTGTAGGCTACCGTGAAGGCGTAGGCTTTCAGTCGCAAAGAACCTCGTGAGTGGAGCGGCCAATGAGCATCCCAAATGAAGTGGCGGCGTTGATCAAGGACTTCACAGACAATAGAGAGCACTACTCTGGGCGCGACTTCAAGGAATTCCAGCTCCGCTCAATGTTCTTGTCGCCCCTCCTTATTCACCTCGGTTGGGATGTCAAGAACACCGGCCTTGCACCGGCTGACTGGAACGTGATTGAAGAAGACAAACTCAAGGTTGATGGTGCCGGAAAGGCCCCTGATTACGCATTTCTTGTCGACAGAAGACGAAAGTTCTATCTGGAAGCCAAGCGCCCATCTGTCAGACTTGACGTTGACCGCCACCCCGCGTACCAGATTCGTCTTTACTCCTGGAACGCCGGCCTGCCAGTTGGCTTGGTCACCGACTTTGAGGAATGGGCAGTCTACGATGGCCGCTACTCACCATCGACCGATGATGAACCGACAGTCGGTCGCCTGGAGTACTTTCGATGTGAGCAACTCGCTGAAAAGTGGGACTGGCTAGCCTCTACCTTTAGCAGGTCGGCTGTAGAAGCTGGCTCACTCGAGGACTATGTACGCCGTTACGCACAACCTAGAGGCACGCTCACCATCGATCAGGCCTTCCTGGCCGAGATTCGCCGGTGGCGAGTTCTCCTCGCAGCTGACATTTCTACCAAAAACCCTGGGCTTGGCACTGCGGCCTTGAATCGAGCAGTGCAAACGCTGATTGATCGCATCATCTTCCTTCGTATCGCCGAGGCTCGTGGACTCGAACCGCCGGGAGATCTACAGAGGACCGTCGATGGGACGCCTGGCATCTACAACCGTCTGCTGACAATATTCCATCGCGCTGACACTCTCTACAATAGCGGCCTCTTCCACTTCACGAAGTCAAGCCCAATTCCCTCACCTCCCGACAGCCTCGCACTGACACTGTCCGTCAGCGATCAGGTTCTCGAGCAGATGATCTCCAAGATCTACTACCCCAATCCCTACGAGTTTTCTGTTGTTCCCGCTGACATTCTTGGCCGCGTTTATGAGCAGTTCCTGGGCGAAACCATCTACCTTCACGGCAAGACCGCATCCGTTGAAGCGAAGCCCGAAACGAGAAAGGCCGGAGGCGTGTACTACACGCCTCAGCCAATTGTTGACTACATCGTGGAAAAGACCATTGGGCCACTACTCAATGGCGCGACACCACAGCAGGCTGCTGCTATCCGAATTGTCGATCCGGCCTGCGGCAGTGGTTCATTCCTCATCGGCGCCTATCAGTATCTAATTGATTGGCACACCAACTACTATGCACGCTCGGTTAAACTGTCTAAGAAGTTTCTCGAAACTGGACCTGACCACCAATATCGACTTCGCACATCCGAGAGGAAGCGCATCCTTCTGAGCAGCATCTTCGGCGTCGATATTGATCCCCAAGCTGTTGAGGTTACGAAGCTCTCTCTCCTTCTCAAGGTGATCGAAGGACAGAAGCAACTGGAGTTGGAAGTTGGCCGATTGCTGCCGAACCTTGACTCCAACATTCGATTCGGCAACAGCCTGATCGGACACGATTTTCCCATGCCTCTTGACCTTGATGAGGACAGTCGCCTTGTAGTGAATCCTTTCGACTGGCAAAGTGAGTTTCCGCAGGTATTCAGGGCCGGCAAGTTCACGGCAGTGATAGGAAACCCACCCTACTTCAGCATCGATGCAACGTGGGGTCGAAAGGATCCCAGGCTCGCCTACCTCAGATCATCCTTCCGAGAGATCTACACGGACAAAACGGACATCCTCTTCTACTTCCTGAAACGAGCCGTCGATATTTGCGACGGCGAGATTGGATTCATCGTTTCCCGTTCCTTCCTGGAGGCCGACAAGGCTCAGAAGCTTCGTGGCTGGCTCTCTTCCCATGCCCGAGTTCGAGAGGTCTTGGACTTCAGGCGCGCGATGGTCTTCCCTGGAGTCGGCATCAACACCGCAATCATCAGGCTGACCCACTCGAAGGCTGTCAGAACCGCGCAGTTCTCACGGTATCGTTCCTCCACTCTGCCCTTGGGTTACACCTCCGCCCATCTCCGCGACCCAAGTAGCTGCACGCGGCTTGAAGTGCCACACCACATGCTCGGCTCGGATCCATGGAACTTCGGTGAGCGCCAAATTGAGAGACTGCTCGCAAAGATCGATAAGGCGGGGACGCCTGTCGGAGACATCCTCCATGTTGGCCAGGGAATGCAGACGGGAGACAATGTCGCGTTCGCCAGATCGGAAGAGCACACGTCTGAACTCCCGTCACGTCAGTCACTCTCGGATGCCG
>CALKWL010000169.1 GCA_938004235.1 uncultured Gammaproteobacteria bacterium | reverse complement strand
ACAAGTTCATGCGGTACGGAAGCTGAAAAACCTTTTCCTTGACAGTTTGCACATCGCCCACAAGGAATAGGGTTTGGGTCATCTAATGCTTCTAATAAAAATTTCATCAAGCAGTCAGGATGATCCACATAAGCTTGCATTTGAGCTAATTCAGATCTGCGCAAGTCAAGGACTCGATTAATCCGGTCTGTTTCTGGAACCCATGGATTAGGCGTGCGAAAATACAGTGCCTTTTTATCGAAGGTCTGGCCGACTGCACCATCAACTTCTAATATCTTGATCGCTTTCTCCGCCATTGATTTTGATGTGTTAACCCTGGCTAATATTTCATACAATGACAATCCTTCGTTTTTTTCAAGCTCCTGGAGGATGTCTAGAAATACTCGTGTACTTGGGAAGGCTGACTCAATAAAATAATTTTGGATTTCATCATCTTCATCGCCACTAAGCAAGACGCCATACGATTTTTCAACCGCTCGTCCAGCACGGCCGACCTGCTGATAGTAAGCCACAACTGAACCAGGACGTTGAAAATGGATTACAAAGTCGATATCTGGTTTGTCAAAGCCCATTCCCAATGCTACAGTAGCGACCAGTATCTTAATTTCATTGTTGAGGAATGCCTGTTCCAATGCTGGCCGATCCATATTGCCATCATCACCAGCATGATACGCCTCAGCTGAAAAGCCTTTCTGTTTTAACCATCCAGTTACCCGTTCTGTATCCGCAACAGTCAGACAATAAATAATCCCACTCCCCTTGAATTTCGGCAAATTCTCCGCTAACCAAGCCAATCTTTCACTTTGATTCGATAGTCGAATATTCTGCAGACGCAGAGATTCACGGGCTAACGGACCCCGATGAACGGTAAGTTCAGGACCTAATTGCGCCTGTACATCTTTAACAACCCGGTCGTTGGCGGTGGCGGTCGTTCCGAGAACAGGGACACCTTTTGGAAGCATCTGAACAATCCGCACGATTCGGCGATAATCCGGTCGAAAATCATGTCCCCAATCGGAGATACAATGCGCTTCATCCACTACAAAAAGACCGATTCGCCCAGAAATTTGTGGAAGGACTTCTTTTAGGAAATGCTCATTATTTAGCCGTTCTGGGGAAATGAGCATTAAATCACATTCGTCCTTTGCTAATGCTTCTTCAATAGCTGCCCATTCTTCCTTGTTCGCGCTGTTTATCGTGAATGCGCGAATGCCAATCCTTCCGGCCATTTCAATTTGATTGCGCATAAGCGACAACAATGGGCTGATAAGGACTGTGGGGCCAGAACCTTGCTCGCGCAATAATTTCGTCGCGAGAAAGTAAACCAGACTCTTTCCCCATCCAGTGCGTTGTACAACAAGTGCACGTTGCTTCTTAATCGCAACTGCTT